>CAIWTL010000209.1 GCA_903915555.1 uncultured Micrococcales bacterium
AAGGCCATCGACGCCATGACCGCCATCGGGCGGGGCCAGCGCCAGTTGATCATCGGTGACCGGCAGACCGGGAAGACCGCCGTCTGCATCGACACGATCATCAACCAGCGCAAGAACTGGGCGTCGGGGGACCCCAAGAAGCAGGTGCGCTGCATCTACGTCGCGATCGGCCAGAAGGGCTCGACGATCGCCGGCGTCAAGGGCGCCCTCGAGGAGCATGGCGCGATGGAGTACACGACCATCGTGGCCGCCCCCGCATCCGACCCGGCGGGCTTCAAGTACCTGGCGCCCTACACGGGTTCGGCCATCGGCCAGCACTGGATGTACCAGGGCAAACACGTCCTGATCGTGTTCGACGACCTGTCCAAGCAGGCTGACGCCTATCGTGCGGTCTCGCTCCTGCTGCGTCGCCCGCCCGGCCGTGAGGCCTTCCCCGGTGACGTCTTCTACTTGCACTCTCGGCTCCTCGAACGCTGTGCCAAGTTGAGCGATGAGCTCGGTGGCGGTTCGATGACGGGTCTCCCCATCATCGAGACGAAGGCCAACGACGTGTCGGCGTACATCCCGACCAACGTCATCTCGATCACCGACGGACAGTGCTTCCTCGAGTCCGACCTCTTCAACTCCGGTGTGCGGCCCGCCATCAACGTCGGTATCTCGGTGTCGCGTGTCGGCGGTGCAGCGCAGCCCAAGGCCATGAAGAAGGTTGCGGGCTCCCTTCGCCTGAACCTGGCCCAGTTCCGGGAACTCGAGGCGTTCGCCGCCTTCGGGTCCGACCTCGATGCCGCCTCCAAGGCCCAACTGGAGCGGGGCTCCCGACTGGTCGAGCTGCTCAAGCAGCCGCAGTACGAGCCCTACCCCATGGAGGAGGAAGTGGTGTCGGTGTGGTCCGGCACGTCCGGACAGCTCGACGACGTCCCGCTGACGGACATCAAGCGGTTCGACAAGGAGTTCCTCGACTTCCTCAAGCGGGACAAGGCGGACATCCTGACCACGATCCACGACACGGGCGAACTGTCCGACGACACCGTGTCCGCGCTGGACTCCGCGATCACGGAGTTCAAGCAGCAGTTCCGGACCAGCGACGGCACCCTCCTCGGGCACGAGGAGGAGGTCGAGGCCATGGACGCCGCCGACATCGATCATACGAAGATCACCAAGAAGGTCCGCAAGGGCTGATCTCGATGGGTGCACAGCAGCGCGTCTTCCGGCGCAAGATCAGGTCGATCCAGTCGACCATGAAGATCACCAAGGCGATGGAGATGATCGCGTCATCGCGCATCATCAAGGCCCAGAAGGCTCTCGACGCCGCGGTGCCCTACACGCGTGCCCTGTTCGACGCCATCAGTGCCACCGCCTCGCACGCGTCCGGTGTCGACAAGCACCCGCTCACGGCCAAGGCGCGCCTCGAGCAGCGGGCACTCGTGCTGGTCATCACGGCGGACCGCGGCCTCGCGGGCGCCTACTCGATCAATGCGATCCGCGAGGCGGAGGGTCTGACGAGGCTGCTGAAGGATCGGGGATTCTCCGACGTCGTTCCCTATGTCGTGGGGCGCAAGGGCGTGGGGTACTACCGCTTCCGTGAAAAGGAGATGGGCGGTGAATGGGTCGGGTTCAGCGATCAGCCCGACTACGCCCATGCCAAGGAGATCGCCGACACGCTGCTGGAGCGCTTCCTGCAGCGGACTGAGGACGGCGGTGCGGACGAGATCCACGTCGTCTACACCCACTTCGTGAACATGGGGACCCAACAGCCGCGGGTGCGCCGCATCCTGCCCCTCGAGGTCGTCGAGGAAGAGGTCGACATCTCGGGTCAGCACATCGGGCGGCCGGACAACGAGGCGGGCGAGGACAAGCCAGTCTTCCCCCTGTACGACTTCGAGCCGGGCGCCGACGCGGTCCTGGACGAACTGCTGCCGCGCTATGTGGAGAACGCGGTGTACGCGGCACTGCTGATGTCCGCGACCTCGGAACATGCCGCGCGTCGAAGGGCGTGCAAGTCAGCGACCGACAACGCCAGTGAATTGATGAAGACCTACACCCGACTGGCCAACCAGGCCCGTCAGGCCGAGATCACCCAGGAGATCAGCGAGATCGTCGGTGGAGCCGACGCGCTGGCCGCCGCAAATGCAGGAAGCTGAGGAGAGGGCACATGACCGCCACTGCTGAAGAGACCACCTCGCACAAGGCCGGGGGAGTGGGCCGGGTCGCCCGGGTGACGGGTCCCGTCGTCGACGTGGAGTTCCCCGTCGAGGCCATGCCCGAGTTGAACAACGCGCTGACGGTCGAGGTGACGTTCGACGCCGCCAGCGACAAGATCGAAGGCGACTCGAAGCACATGCTGACCCTCGAGGTCGCCCAGCACCTGGGTGACAACCTCGTCCGGGCCATCTCGATGCAGCCGACCGACGGGCTGGTCCGCGGCACGGAGGTGCAGGACACCGGTGCCCCGATCATGGTTCCTGTCGGTGAGGTCACCAAGGGCCATGTCTGGAACACGCTGGGCAAGCCGCTCGACGTCAGCGAGGACGAGCTCGACATCACGGAGCGTTGGGGTATCCATCGCCAGGCGCCGAGTTTCGACCAGCTCGAGTCGAAGACCGAGGTGTTCGAGACCGGCATCAAGGTCATCGACCTGCTGACCCCCTACATGAAGGGCGGCAAGATCGGCCTGTTCGGTGGCGCCGGCGTCGGCAAGACCGTCCTGATCCAGGAGATGATCTACCGCGTCGCGGAGAACTTCGGTGGTGTCTCGGTGTTCGCCGGCGTCGGTGAGCGCACCCGCGAGGGCAACGACCTGTTGCTCGAGATGACCGAGTCGGGCGTCATCAACAAGACCGCGCTGGTCTTCGGCCAGATGGACGAGCCACCCGGTACGCGCCTGCGGGTCGCTCTGACGGCGCTCACCATGGCGGAGTACTTCCGTGATGTCCAGAAGCAGGACGTGCTGCTGTTCATCGACAACATCTTCCGGTTCACCCAGGCGGGATCCGAGGTGTCGACCCTACTCGGGCGTATGCCGTCGGCCGTGGGTTACCAGCCGACGCTGGCCGACGAGATGGGCGTGCTGCAGGAGCGCATCACGTCGACGCGGGGCCACTCCATCACGTCGCTGCAGGCCATCTACGTGCCTGCCGACGACCTCACCGACCCGGCGCCGGCGACGACGTTCGCCCACCTCGACGCCACCACGGTGCTGTCGCGGCCCATCTCGGAGCTGGGTATCTACCCGGCTGTCGATCCCTTGGACTCCAGCTCCCGGATCCTCGACCCGCAGTACGTGGGCGAGGAGCACTATGCGGTCGCCGCGAGGGTCAAGGAGATCCTCCAGAGGTACAAGGACCTCCAGGACATCATCGCGATCCTCGGTATCGACGAGTTGTCCGAAGAGGACAAGATCCTGGTGAACCGGGCACGGCGCATCCAGCGATTCCTGTCGCAGAACATGTTCGTTGCGGAGGCATTCACCGGCCAGCCCGGCTCGTTCGTGCCGGTCAGCGAGACCATCGCCTCCTTCAAGGCGCTGTGCGACGGGGACTACGACCACATCCCCGAGCAGGCCTTCTTCATGTGCGGTGGCATCGAGGATGTCGAGCGCAAGGCCGCCGAACTGAAGAAGTCCTGATCATGGCCGAGGAAGCCGACAAGACCCTCCGGGTCGAGGTGGTCGCGGTCGATCGTCTCGTGTGGGAGGGCGACGCCAAGTCGGTCGTGGTCAAGACCCTCGAGGGGACGATG
>CAIWTL010000210.1 GCA_903915555.1 uncultured Micrococcales bacterium
GCCGGACAACGTGTCCGCTCTCGAGACGGTCACCACTGCGTGGCTGGGCGCCATGGCACGTCGCGAGCAGCCGATCGTCCCGGGGCCGCATGATCCCCCGATCGAGCGACTTGTCGCCGAGGATCGCGCGCGGCTGCTGTGGGGTGCCCGGTGAGGAACCGCGCCGCCGGTTGCCGCGCGTTGGTAAACAGCGGCGCAGCGCGTCACAGTGGAACACGATGATTGTCTCCAGCGCTCCGCCGCCGATCCCCGGCGAACACATCGATCCGCCACTGAAGTCCCCGGCCGATGTCCTGGCGAAGGTGGAGGAACGCAGCGAGGTGGCGGGTATCGGCTACCGCGCCATCATGCGCTTCATCTTCGCCCGCGCCACGCTGCTGGCCGCAGGGACCACCTACTACCTGTTCCTCTCCCTGTTCGCCCTCCTCACCCTGGGCTTCGGACTGACCGCCCGGTTCGGCGCCGATCGTTTCGCGACCGCCTTGACCGACGCACTCGACACGGCCTTCCCCGGACTCACCGGCGGGGGCGGGCTCGACCCCGCCGCCCTCGCACAGGTGGGTTCCGGCATGTCGATCGTCGGTCTTCTCGTGCTGCTCTACTCCGGCGGGGGCGCCATGGTGGCGGCGAGCGACAGCTTCCACCAGATCTACGGGGCCCCCAAGGACGGCCGGAACATCGTCCTGCTGCGACTGCGACTGCTCGCGTGGCTGCTGCTGCTCGCACCGCTGGCCATGATCTCCTTCGCGGCATCACTGCTGGTGACCACCCTTGCGGGCCCCATCCTCGACTTCTTCGGCTCGACGAGCACCGGGGCACAGGTCCTTCTGCAGGTCGGGACGGCCCTGGCGGCGCTCGCGCTCGACTTCTTCGTGCTGTACCTGATGCTGGGTCACCTGGGGGGAATCCGGCCACCGCGCCGGGCGCGGCTGATCGGCTCTGCAGCGGGCGCTGTGGCGATCGAGGTCCTGAAGCAGTTGACCGCCACGATCGTCTCGTGGTCGATCTCCAAACCGCAGTACGGGGCCTTCGCCGTACCCATCACGATGCTGCTGATCCTGTACCTGCTGACGGTCTCGACGTACCTGGCCGCGGCTCTCACCGCCGCTCTCGCCGAGACGAGCGGAGCGGACGTCGCGACACATCTGGTCGCCGACCAGGACCGGGGGGACGACCGGCCCGACCCGGAGCAGGCCGCCACCGACCCCACCGTGACCACCCCCGCCGGCGCGCAGCGGGGAACGTGAGCGATACCGTCACCTCCATGCACCCCGAGGACGATGCGGAGCGGTTCGACGCCGTCTGCGCCGTCATCGGCGCCGGGCCGGGGGGACTGGCGACCGCCAAGGCGCTCCGTGACCGCGGGATCTCCTGCCACGTGTTCGAAGCCGCCGCCACCCCCGGGGGGATGTGGCAGATCACGTCCCCGGGCTCGGCCGCATACCCCACCCTGCAGTGCAACTCCTCCCGCTCGGTCACGCAGTTCCGCAGTTTCCCGATGCCCAAGTCCTGGCCGGACTTCCCCACCTACCAGCACATGGCCGACTACCTCGACGCCTACGTGGCGGAATTCGATCTCTCGGACATGATCGAACTGAACTCGCCGGTGACAGATGTCGAACCGGTCCCGGGACCCGGCCTCCCGGGCCACAACGGCTGGGCGGTGACGACGGCGAGCCACGGCACCCGCTGCTACGAGCACGTCGTCGTCGCGACGGGCCACCACCGCACCCCTCACCTCCCGGATCTGCCCGGCGAGTTCCGTGGCGAGGTCCTGCATTCCCGCGACTACAAGGATCCCGATGTCCTGCTGACCAAGCGGGTGCTGGTCGTGGGGGCGGGGAACTCCGGCACGGACATCGCTGTCGACAGCGCGCGTCGCGCCGAACACACCATCCTTGCCACCCGCCACACCCTCCATGTGCTCCCCCGCCACGTCCTGGGGCGTCCCGTCGACCAGTTGCGCCCCGGCGTGGCCAATCTGCTCCCGGCCGGCGTCGAACGATCCCTGTTCGACCGCTTCATCCGCGTCACCCCCCC
>CAIWTL010000211.1 GCA_903915555.1 uncultured Micrococcales bacterium
ACTCGTCATGGCCAGCGGGATCGTCGGTGCGTACCTCTACCACGAGCACAAATTCGAGGGCCCTGCTGGCGAAGCCCTCAACAAGCGCATCCGATTCGGATTCCTGTGGGGCATCATCGCCCTCGTCGTCGTGAGTGCCGTCGCCATCACGCTTGTCGCGATTTTGACCTGAGTCCGTGACGTGACTTAGCGACCCCGACCGTCGCGACATTCGCAGGTCGATCGAATCTGACTCGGCCCGCATGTGTACGGGTAACCGCCCGAAATCGCCGAACGTCGTCGGCCCACATCCATCATGCCGCCATGACCAACGTGCGTAGAGCCGTCGTACTCACAGGTGCCCTGACATTCGCTGTCGCCGCGGGGCTGACGGGTTCACCCGCCCAGGCGATGAAGGAACTTCAACCTGCAACCTCCCAGGTCACTCTCAGCGTGCTACCCGAGCAGGCCTACGAGCCGGTGATCGAATTCATTCGGTCCGCACGAAAGACGCTGGACTACAACATCTACCAATTCAATGACGACACGATTGCCGACGAGCTCAAGGCAGCTCACCGCCGCGGAGTCGACGTGCGGGTGATGTTCACCTGGCAGACCTTCGCCGCGAGCAGCGACATCTGGGACGACTCGAGCCCGCACTACAACAAGAACATGCCCACCTACAAGGAGCTAAAAAGGGCGGGGATCGGCGTTCGCTTGAGTCCCTACCAGTACACCTACAGCCACGAGAAGACGATGATCGCTGACAGCGGCACCGCTCAAGGTCGGGCACTCATCATGGACTTTAATGCGCAGCCGTCCTACCTCGTTCCCACGGTTCAGTTCGGTGTCCAGCAGGTGGGTTCCCGCGGCTTCGCCGTGACGACGAGCAACCAGCAGGACGTCCGCGAGATCCAGGCGGTCTTCGATGCAGACTGGCAGCGGCGCCCGCCGCCGAAGTTCACCAGCCCACGCCTCATCTGGTCGCCGAGCGGCGCTGGCTACAACCCGCGGGGACAGGGCAAGGAGCGGATCTTCGCGCTGATGGACGGAGCCAAGAAGACACTTGACGTCTACGCCCTGCTGATTGACTACCCGCCGTTCCAGCGGCGCCTTATCGCAGCAGCGCAACGTGGCGTGGAAGTGCGTGTCATCACGAATACGAGCCCGGCTCCCATGAGCTACGGGCAGTTGAAGGAGATCGCGGCCGCCGGCGTGAAATTCTCCTTCGATCCCATGTATCCCGGAGGGCTGCTCTTCGTGCACTCCAAGGCGATCGTGCGAGACGTCGGCACGTCGAATCAGATGGCCTTCGTCGGATCGCAGAATCCGGGCGACTACGTGTCGCTCACGTCTGAGCGCGAGCTCGGAATCCTTCTCGGGAAGCCCAGCATCATCGAGGAAATGCATACCATCTTCAACCAGGACTGGGAGCACTCAAAGCCCTTGACGTATGCGAATGGCGAGCCCGTCAACCCGTTCATTGATTAGGCCGGGGGTCACACTCGCGTCCTGGCATGCCGCTTCCACGCGGCGGCATGCCAGGATGGCGGTCGGCACCACACGACTCCAGGGAGATGCCGGCGATGAGCGAGAAGGCCAAGAAGGATCTTGAGGACGCGGGTAAACACACCCTCCACGGCGTCGAAGACGTCGCCGACGTGATCGGACATGCGGCAGGTGGGACCGTCAAGGGCATGGCCGACGGAGTGGAAGATGCCTCGGCCGAGACCAAGGTGCGCGACGCCGACGACTCCTAGCCGAACTAAGCCCCGGGCTCGGCATCCTCGAGCTCGTCGGCATCCACATTGGTCGTCCCGATCCGCGCATAGTCAGCCGGTCGGTGCTTGCGCATCCATGTCGCGTACCAGAGACCGACCAGGAAGACGGCCGGCACCGACAGCAGGATGATCGTGTCGACAATCGGACCGCCCGCCGTGAGCAGATCGATATTCCACACGATGAGCCCAGTGGCTCCGAGCAACAGAGCACTCGCGACGAGCGGCGCGACAACCGTGCGCATTGCCGACTCCGCGTGCGGGGTTCGCCGGAAGAAGCGCCAGACGGCGAAGGCGGCAAGACCCTGGAGAAGAACGAACCCGACTACTCCGGGGGTATTCACCCACAGCAGCAACTGCAGGTACGGGTCAGCGTCGAAGAGTGCAAACCCACCGACCACAACTGCGGCCAGCGCAGTCTGCGCGAGGCCAGCGATGTAGGGGCTGCGGTACCTCGGATGGACGTGGCCCAAGCGTCGTGGCAGGACTCCCTCGGCCGAGAGTGCGTAGACGTAGCGAGTGATGGCGTTATGGAAGGCCAATAGAGCGGCAAAGTTGCTCGTCACGATGAGGATCCTCATGACCGTCGTAGCCCAATCGCCGACGTAGTCGGTCGCGGCCGTGAAGTACATCGAGGCGGGGTCAGAAGCGGCGACGGACATCGTCTTGGATCCGAACGCTTGGACAATCATCCAGGCCATGAACGCGTAGAAGAGCGCGAGGAATCCGACGGCGATGTAGGTGGCCCACGGAATCGTGCGATCCGGATTTCGGGCCTCCTCGCGGTAGATGGCGGTGGCCTCGAAGCCGATGAAGGCACCGAACGCCAGGGCCAGCACCGACGCCATCCCGGGTGTCGTGAGGTTGGCGGGCGTGAACGAATCCAGGCTCACGCCCTCGGCCCCACCCTGGACCAGCACGGCAACGGCGAGAATGACGAGGATGCCCGTCTCGGCGATGAGTAGGACGCCCAGGACGACGGCGCCCGCGCGAATGCTGCGGTAGCCGAGGAACCACACGAGGGCCATCCCGATACCCGCCCAGAGCCACCAGGGCAGATTGATGCCCACGAGGTCCTTGGCCGTGACGGAAGCGAAGTAGCCGAAGGCGCCGTACAGGCCGATCTGAATGGCGTTGTAGGAGAACACCGCGACGGCAGCCGAGCCAAGCCCGACGGGCTTGCCCAGGCCCAGAGTGATGTAGGAGTAGAAGGCTCCCGCGTTGTGGATGTACTTGCTCATCGCGGTGAAAGCGACGGCAAAGATGGCGAGCACGAGCCCGGCCACCAGGTACACCACGGGTGCGCCTATGCCGGCGATCTTGATGCCCAGTGGCGCGATGCCGGCCATGACCGTCAGTGGCGCCGCCGCAGCGACCACGAAGAAGACGATCGACCCGACACCGAGGGCGCCGCGCTCAAGGCGCTCGGCAAGGTCACGAGGTGCCGACACTGGGAGCTCCCGGTCCGTAGGGGCCACGACCACACTGGGTGGCCGGGGTTGACGGTCACGGTAGGAGGCGTGTTGCGGCGCCGAGCGTCGATGTACGGCTGAGCGAACAAGCACGGGACCTTCGGCTGGATCACGCAGTAGCGAGCTTGGCCGACATCACCTTCAGCGGCACCCTGAGTTGACGCTTGTCGTGCCCTAGTTCCCCTGGGGCCGAGGCGCCACTTCGGCGAGGTCGACACCGTCATTGCGTATCGCGGTAGAAGATGCCCGCACCTCCACGTCGCGAGGCACGGGCAGCGTCACGACCCAGGGGTACG
>CAIWTL010000212.1 GCA_903915555.1 uncultured Micrococcales bacterium
AACCCGCACAATCCAACCCACTTGGTCAACACCGAACGAATCATCAACCTGCACCGTCACCGGCGTAGAGGCCCCAACCTTGGCCAGCGCCACAGTGGGTGTTGGCACAATGTTGGCTCCCTGAACCGCGGCAGTTGTCTGCTTGACGGTCAGTTGGGCAGCCGACGGGACGGACGTGGCCTGGTCACGCACGTTGACCTGAGTGAGCACGATCTCTGCACTCGCGTTGAGCGCCGTTCCCGATAGCGTGAGATTGATCGTCGCCTGCTTGTTGGCATCGGTCTTGACGTCAATGTAGGCGGGATCGGACTCGTCAGCTAGTGCCCCGTTGATCACCGCTCCAACAGGCCCAAACACCTCGAATCGAAGGTCGTTGCCAGCAGCGGCAGTTGTCGTGTCATCGACAAGGACGCTGACCGTCGTACTGGGTACCGGAACCTGCGCTGTGCTTGCAGCTACTGAGGCATTGGAGTTGAAAGCCGTCGTCGGAGAAGTCACGGTGAACTTCCTGACCGAATTAGACGCTACGGTGCCTGACTTCGTTACAGACGCGGTCTGAGCCGTCACGCCAGTCGCAGGAAGCGTTCCCGCGGGGGTAGCGGTCACGGTCGTGGTACCGGCGAGGGTCAGGCTCGTGCTGAGCGAGAAGTCAGCGGACCCGGTCGCCAATTGAGCTGCTGAGAGACCGGTGATCGCATTACCCGGCACGGCGAGCACAAGCGTGTCATCCGTAGATGACCGCGTGAGTGCGACCGAGTCGACAGTCTGAGGTTGGGTCGCCTTGCCCGCCGCATCTAGAAGTGTGAGCGTTAGGTCAGCGGTGCCACCCACGAGTACCGTCTGAGTGGCTGGGGTAAGGGTCATGCTTGTGGGTGTACCTGCAGTCGTGAACGAGAACGTCACGGTGTCTGTGCCGTTGTAAATCTGACCAGCGTAGGACCCAGCAGTATCCACTCGGAATGACAACGTCGTGTCATCAAGAGTTGCTGAGTAGGAGAGTGCCCCCGACGACGGGATCGTGTCGTCCTGATTCAGTGTGACCGTGTCATCAGCACCGTAGTAGAACTTGGCGGTGGCTGTCGGAGCAGCCGTCAGATCGACTGTGGTGTTGACGGGGACAAAGGACTTACCTCCAGTGAACACCATGGTGGCGCTCGGCGTCACAATCGCCGAAGCGGTGCCGTAAGCGGTCGGTCGGACGGCGTTGACCGTCGCGGTCGACGTGGCCTTGGGCTTGATGCTCGGCTTCGCGCTTGCCGCAGGAGCGGAAGCGATCGTGAGCGCACCCAAGGCCAAGGCACCCGCAGCAACCCCGGCAAGCGTCCGCTTGCCCAAGCGCATTGCGTTAGACAATGCCTTTCCTTTCGTTAGCGCGTGCTCTTCGCTGGCTCGCCCGGGGCCGAAGGATCCATTTCGGTGATCCCCGGCCGAACGAGCGCAGAACACGCTGATCCGGATCGAAACGGCCAGTAGGGAGACCGCTTCTGCGGATATCTAAGCAGGTCTGGCGAGAAACGCGAGCACCCCAGGCGTGTCTCTCAGGCAATTCCAAATGCCCATCGGGCACGAGGAGCTGGATATCCCCAAGGTTTCCACAAGCCAGGAGCCACAGGGCCTCCTGGGAGCGCGGGGGATAGGGGGATGTCGTGTCAATTCGCGACGATTAGCGGCGTCATCGAGGGCGGTCCCGGCACCGGGGCCGCCGGCCCGTCCATGTGACCGGTCTGACCGCAAAGTACTACATGTCCGTTATGGGCAATTTCGGCTAGTCTGTGCTTGCCCCGCGGGGGTGGGCACCTGCCACCGGGCTTCGAAGCGCGCTTCGAGGCCCCGGACCTCGCGGAGACTCGATGACCTCGACCTACCGACCCGACGCCTGGGCGTCCGGCGAAGCCGCTGGCGGCGCCACTCCGGCGCTGCCAGCCGCCTCCACGGCCTTAGCGGCCTACCTCACCGGCTTCTGGATGCCCCGCAAGCACCACTCCTGGGCCCGGGGCACCCAGCGCTACCGGGAGTGGGCCGTGGACACCCTGCTGCGGTCTCCCCTGGCCCACCGTCCCATCGGGGACCTGCGGGTGTTCGAGATCGAGCGCTGGTTCGCCGAGCGGGCGATGACCCCCTTCGAGAGCACCGGGAAGATCCCGGCCCCCTCCAGCATGCGAGCCCTGCTCGACACCCTCAAGGCCAGCCTCAACGACGCCGTCCGCTACGGGATCCTCAC
>CAIWTL010000213.1 GCA_903915555.1 uncultured Micrococcales bacterium
CTGCGCCGCTCCTTGGTGGTGCGACCTCCCTTCTCCTGCACCACGGCCCCGGCACCGCTGATGGACGCCACGTTGAACGAGAACGCCTGGGGCGACCCGATGTGAGGCTCACCGAGCCGACTGAAGAGGATGCGCAGCATGGCGTTCGCGTCCGTCGCAGTCCCCACAGTCGAACGGACATCTCCCCCCAGTCGTTCCTGATCCACGATGATCGCGGTGGTCAGCCCCTCGAGAACATCCACGTCGGGTCGCGCCAGGCTCGGCATGAAGCCCTGGACGAACGCGCTGTAGGTCTCGTTGATCAACCTCTGCGACTCGGCCGCGATCGTACCGAAGACGAGTGAGCTCTTCCCTGACCCGGACACCCCCGTGAAGACCGTGAGGCGACGCTTCGGGAGGTCGACATCGACGTCCCGGAGATTGTTCACCCGAGCGCCGACGACTCGGATCCGATCATGACGGTC
This sequence comes from uncultured Micrococcales bacterium, assembly GCA_903915555.1. Taxonomy (GTDB): domain Bacteria; phylum Actinomycetota; class Actinomycetes; order S36-B12; genus CAIWTL01. The sequence continues at coordinate 465 of CAIWTL010000213.1, forward strand.
GGCAGGTTCGGTGGTCGGGGAACCGGGGTCAGCCACGGGGGTGATCGTGTCACATCGGGCGACGATCAGGAACGGGTCCCGCTGCTCGAGCCGACCCGGGCACACTGGGCTCATGACGGACCCCACACCACTCGTCGCCACGGCTATCGACGGCACCGTCGGCTGCATCACCATGCGACGCCCCCGGCGCCTCAACGCACTCAGCGCCGAACTGGTGGCGCAGATCATCGCCGGACTGCAGACGGCTCAGGAGGCGAACTGCCGGGCGGTCATCCTGCGGGCCGAGCCGGGGGTGCGGACGTGGTCGGCGGGACACGACGTGTCGGAACTTCCCTCCGACGGCAGTGATCCGCTGCGTTGGAACGCCCCCCTCGAGAAACTCCTGCGGACCATCCGAGACTTCCCCCAGCCCGTCATCGCTGCCGTCGAGGGTGGCGTGTGGGGTGGCGCCTGCGACCTCGCCTTCACGTGCGACCTGGTCGTGGCCACGTCGGACGCGACGTTCGCCATCACTCCCGCGAAGTTGGGGGTCCCCTACAACCTGGCCGGCCTCGAGCACTTCCTGGGCGTGCTTCCCCTGCACATCGTGAAGGCGATGTTCTTCACCGCGGCACCACTCTCTGCGCGGGACGCCGCCGGATACGGCCTCGTGAATGTGCTGGCCGAGGACACCGCGGACCTCGAGACCCAGTCCACTCGCGTGGCCGAACGCATGGCAGTGATGGCACCGCTCGTCGTGACGGCCATCAAGGCCGAGTTCACCGCGCTGACGGCCGCCAATCCGATGACCCCCGACACCTTCGAGCAACTGACTGCCCTACGCCGGCGGGCGTGGCGCAGCCAGGACTACGCCGAGGGCCTGGCGGCCTTCCGGGAGAAGCGGCCGGCCGAGTTCCACGGCCGCTGACCAACAGAGAGGGCAGGTTGCCACTACCTGAGGGGCACCCGAGGCTGCCGGACTCACTCCGCCCGGAAACCGTAGGACTGCACGCCGGAACCGAAGTCCCCGATACCTACGCTCACCTTGTTGTACAGCGAATTCCCGGTGGCGACGATCTTGGTCCCCAGATCGGGCAGCCGCCACTTGCCGATACCCCACGAACCGTCCGATTGGCGGCGGACCGTCATGATCGCGGCGGTCTCTCCCTTGCCGGACTTGGAGATCACGGTTGCGGGCATCCTGAACTTGCCCTGCCCGTTGGACCAGATCCCCTCGAAGTGCGTGATCGGTGACAGTCGCTTGTTCTTCCGAGGGCCTTGCTCGGGGTAGGAGAAGCGCGTGAAGTTGCTGAAGCGTCCCGACTTGGCGTTGTAGTCGATCAAGGTCCCGTCACCCAGCGGCTCGAGGATGCGGCCCGACGTGAATCGCTTGTCCTTGCTGGCCCCGCCGGCGATCGTGTAGGAGTGCCC
>CAIWTL010000214.1 GCA_903915555.1 uncultured Micrococcales bacterium
CCTGCGACCCGGAACCTACGACCCGGAACCTACGACCAGACTCGACCCCGACGAGGAGTCCTGTGCTTGACCCGCGAACCGTTCGCACCGAACCCGATGCGGTGCGCGCGTCCCAGACCGCCCGCGGCGCCGACCCGACGGTCGTCGACCGGTACCTCGACCTCGACCGATCCCGACGTGAGGCGATCGCGGCCTTCGAGGAGCTGCGTGCCCGACAGAAGCAGCTCGGTCGTCGCATCGGACCCGCCCAGGGCGCCCTCAAGCGCGCCGACGCCGCGGATCGCGACCAGTTGCAACGCGAGGTCGATGCCCTCCTGTCGGAGGCGGCGGGGCTGGCCGACGAGGTCAAGGCCGCGGAGGCACGCTCGGCGGCCCTGCAGTCCGAACTCGACGAGGTGGCGCTGGACCTCGACAACCTCGTCGACCCCGCGGCCCCCGTCGGAGGTGAGGAGGACTTCACGGTCATCACCGAGGTCGGGGAGGCACGGGACTTCGCCGCCGAGGGGTTCGAACCGCGCGATCACCTGGAACTGGGCTCCCGGCTGCGGGCCATCGACGTCGAACGGGGAGCCAAGGTCTCGGGGTCACGGTTCTTCTACCTGACCGGTGACGGGGCTCTGCTGGAACTCGCGCTGCTGAACCTCGCGATGTCGCTGGCCACCCGCAACGGCCTGACACCGGTGATCCCCCCGGCACTGGTCAACCCGGCGGCGATGGCGGCCACCGGGTTCCTCGGCCAGGCCGCCGAGAACGTCTACCACCTGCAGGACGACGACATGTACCTCGTCGGCACCGCGGAAGTGCCGTTGGCGGGGTATCACGCCGACGAGATCCTGCCCGCCGAGGACCTGCCGCTGCACTACGTGGGATTCTCGCCGTGTTTCCGGCGGGAGGCCGGGTCCCACGGCAAGGACACCCGAGGCATCATCCGGGTCCACCAGTTCGACAAGGTGGAGATGTTCACCTATTGCGACCCGGCCGACGCCGTCGCCGAGCACGACCGGCTGCTGTCGTGGGAACGGGAGTTCCTCGACCAACTCGAGATCCCCTACCGGGTCATCGACGTCGCCACCGGCGACCTGGGCGCCAGCGCTGCCCGCAAGTTCGACATCGAGGCGTGGATCCCGACGCAGGGTCGCTACCGCGAGGTGACCTCGACGTCGAATTGCACCACATTCCAGTCACGACGACTCAACACGCGGTTCCGCGCGGCCGACGGCACCGTCGCGCCGGTTGCCACCCTCAACGGCACTCTGGTGGCGATGCCGCGGGTCATCGTCGCCCTTCTGGAGAACCACCAGGACGCGAACGGCGACGTGCGCGTCCCCGCCGCTCTGCAACCCTTCCTCGGCGGGCGGGAATGGCTGCGGGCGCCGCAGTGACGGCACCGTCGGTGGTCGCCTCCGACCTCGACGGCACTCTGCTGCGGCCCGACATGACCGTCTCGCAGTACACCCGGGACGTGCTGCACCGCGTCGTGCGCTCCGGGCGACTGCTGGTCTTCGTGACGGGACGACCGCCGCGCTGGATGCCGCCGGTGATCGACACGACAGGTCACGACGGTATGGCCGTGTGCGCCAACGGGGCGGTGACCATGGACCTCGCCGCCGGAGAGGTGGTCGCCCACCACACGTTGCCGACAGCTGAGCTCGCCGACATCTGCGCCGTCGTTCGCGCCGAGATGGGCCCCGACACCCGTTTCGGGTTCGAGGTCGCCCCGCTGGGTCCGCTGTCGGGCAACCGACTCGTCCACGAGGAAGGGTTCCAGCCCCTGCTGACCGCGCCCCCGGACGAGGCCCCCCTGGCGAACCTGGTCGGGCTGGCCGGCACCGTCAAGTTGCTCGCCCGCGGGTCGGGTCACGTCGACGACACCTCGGAGGTCGCGGCCCGCGTGGCGGCGGCCACGGGTGACGCGGTCACCGTGAGCCATTCCAGCCGGAGCACCCAACTGCTCGAGATCGCCCCGCCGGGGGTGACGAAAGCGTCCACCCTCGCCGAACTCGTGGTCGACGCCGATCACACGTCGGCCGATGTGGTCGCGTTCGGGGACATGCCCAACGACATCCCGATGCTGTCCTGGGCGGGCACGGCGGTCGCGGTCGACGGCGCCCACCCCGAGCTGCTCGCCCTGGCCGACGCCGTGATCCCCGACCCGGAGCACGACGGCGTCGCTCACTACGTGGCCGCTCACGTGCTGCGCTGACCCCGGCCGCCGAACCCCGACCGCCAGACCCTGCCGCCGCCGGCACGCCCGCTCGGAAAATCGGACATCTCGGGCGGTGGGGCGCCGGACGTGGCCCACGCCACACGATCGGGTGAACCTGCCACAGAGCGTGAGGTTCACCCCAGCATCACCGTGAAGGCGCCGCCCGGCGCGCCGCTGACACACCGCGGCCATGTGACACCCGTCTCACTACGGGGTGTGAGTCCTTTCTCAAGAACTTCTCAGTTCTCTCTCACTGCTGTCCGTCTTTCGGATGCCGCCGTTGAAACCTGGCCGATCGGACCGCACGGTCGACGGGTTGCCCAGACGGGCGACCAGGAGCGAGAGACGTTCCGGACCCGGCTGACGGGTCAGACGACGACAAGCCCGCCGCCCGATCCCGGTGCAGTGGGTGAAGGAGTTGTAGTGGGTTCCCTGACCACCCGGCTGACCGCCGGCGCCGCCACCGCGGTGCTGGCCGGCACCGCACTGGCGGTCGCACCCGTGACCCAGGCCCCGGCATCGGCCGGCGCCAAGGTCACCGCCAAGGACCGGCAACAGGCCATCGACCTGCGTGACCGCGTCGTCAAGATCGCCCGCGACCAGGCGGGTGACCGCTACGTCATGGGCGCCACCGGGCCCGGGGCCTTCGACTGCTCCGGCCTCGTCGTCTACGCCTACAAGAAGGCCACCGGCGTCACGCTGCCCCGCACCTCGTACATGCAGCGCGACCAACTCGAGCGGGTCTCGAAGAAGAACCGGCGCCCCGGCGACATCGTCGTCGTGCACGGCGGCGGCCACGTGGGCATCTACGTCGGCCATAACAAGATCGTCCACGCGTCCACCCCCGCGACCGGGGTCAAGTACACCGAGTTGTCCGGCTACTACGGCCG
>CAIWTL010000215.1 GCA_903915555.1 uncultured Micrococcales bacterium
CTGCGAAGGATTGCGCGACTGGCGGTGGGTACGTCCGGTCGTCAGTCATGAGGATGTACGAGCGGGGCACAGCGACCATGTCGATGCCGACCGTCGCAGCCTCGAGATAGGGCCCGAAGGGCTGTGGGGTCAGTCGCCGATAGACCGCCCGCGCTTCAGGCTCCGGCAGGTTGGGGAAGAAGCGGTTCCATGCATCGGCGAACGGCGGGAGGAGGCTGTTGTCCGGCGAGGCGGCGGCCATGGCGAAGTAGCCCGGTTGCCTCTGCGGCCACCTCGGCCGCCAGAGTGACGGACCGTCGCGGTGTCTGGTCCGCGCCGCAACCAGGGAGGTCGAGGGCGTGGGCTGCAATGCCATGGGATTCGAGCAGGGCGATCGTCTCGCTCCAGCACCACGCACCATGGCAGCCACCGTGGACCAGCACGTGGGTCACACGATCTCCGTCCGGCATGATGCCGTCAGCGTGCCGCCCAGCGGCCCCCGTCGCCAGTCCTGGGATGGCGGAACCTGCTCTCGTTCCTGGCGAACTCATAGGGCACCACGGGGGTGAACCTGGGTTCGGTCGGGGTCGGTCAGCATCACGCGAAGATCGCCGTTCGCTGGATTTCTCTCGTGTGATACGCCGACACGCGCTGGGATGTGGTGGAACTCTGATCGAACATATGTTCGAATGATCCATGGGGATGGACGGGGACACACCACAGAATCAGGACCTGACTGATGCGCTGCTGACCGGCACCGGCTCCTGTCCGACGAGGGTGGCGGCACTGGCGGGACTGCTCGCCGAGATCTGTGCGGAACCACTTCCCGGACAGGCGGCCACCGGTGTCGGCCTGACCGATCGGGTGACCGTGTTGGCGCGGGCTCGGGCGGTTCTGGACGCTGAGGTTGCCCGCAGCGTGGTGGCCGCCGAGCACTTCGATGCCCTGCCCCACACGGCGGCCACGCACCTGCAGCGCAGCGCTGCGTGGTCCGGCTCGGATGCCTCGGCCGTGGTGGTGGCCGGCCGGTTCGCCCACCGACACCCCGACCTGGCTTCCCTATGGCGTTCCGGCGAGGTGTCCACGGCAGCGGTCGCCGTGATCGCCCGCGGTATGCGTGGGCTGACCGCGGAGGTGGAGGACCAGTTCCTGGCCGCGGTGATCGACAAGTTGCCGCGACTGTCGGTCAAGGCCGTGAAAGTCCTGCTCGCCCGGACACTGGATCTGTTGTTCCCCGACGACGTCGAGTCCCGGGAACAGACCGAGTGGGATCGACGCAGCCTCGTGGCCACAACCCATGGCGGGATGACGATGATCAGCGCCGACCTGCCCGGTCTGGAAGGTCAGACAGTCATGGGCGTGCTGACCGCCCTCGCCGACTCCCTACGCGTGGCCGGGGAGCGGTCCACCGCCGCGCAACGGCGAGCGGATGCGTTGATCACCCTGGTCAACCAGGCAAGCAGTCATGGCGACCTGCCCGCCACCCGCAGCGGCCTGCCGGTGGCCACCACGATCACGCTGGGGGTGTCCGAGGCTGACCGTGTCGCCTCCGGACAGGCCAAGACTCCCAGCCGGGACCTCACGGCCGACCTGTTCGGGGCCCGGGACCCCTCGGCTGTCGCGACCAACGCCAGGTGCGGCGCCACCACGCTGGGGGATGCGGCGGTGCGGTTCGCGTTGTGTGCCGGTACCCACACCGGCGTCCTCATCGACAACCCACCCAGCAACGGCACCGGTGGGGAGGGTGGCCCGGTGTCGGCAGCGTTGACCCGCACCCGGATCCAGCCCCTCGCCGTCGGGCGAGCCCACCGCTTCGCCACCCCCGCCCAACGCGTGGCACTCGCGGTGCGCGATGGGGGTTGCATCCTGTGTCACCGACCCGCGGCGGAATGCCAAGCCCACCACCTCACCGACTGGGCCGAAGGCGGCCGCACCGACCTCGACCAGATGGTGCTGCTGTGCTGGACTCACCACAGACAGGTCGACCTCAACAGATGGTCGATAACCCGCGATCCGGACCCCGACCAAGGGCACTGGCTCATCACCCCCACCCCCCGACACCAATGGAGACGACGACAGACCCAGCCGCGGGCGGCGGGGAGTCCCCGCGGATCATGTGGATCAGGCTGAGGGGACGACGGGGCTCAGCCCCGCACTCCGCGCTACCGCGTCCGCATCCCCGCAGCGGACCAGCCAGTTCGCGAGCATCCGGTGGCCGTGCTCGGTCATGACCGACTCCGGATGGAACTGCACCCCTTCCACCGGGAACTCGCGGTGGCGCAGCCCCATGATCACCCCGGACTCCTCGGTGCGGGCCGTCACCTCGAGCACGTCGGGCACCGAGCTGTCCACGACGGCGAGCGAGTGGTACCTCGTGGCGACGAAGGGCGACGGAACTCCCTCGAACACACCCGCACCGTCGTGAGTGACCAGGGATGTCTTGCCGTGCAGCAACTCGGGGGCCCGGTCGACGGTGCCCCCGTACACCTCGGCGAGCGCCTGGTGGCCCAGGCAGACACCGAGGATGGGGATCTCGGGACCGTACTCCCGGATGATCCGCGGGCAGACCCCCGAGTCGGCCGGGGTCCCGGGCCCCGGACTGAGCAGGACACCGTCGTACTGCGGCACAGTCGCGAGGGCGACCTCGTCGTTAAGGCGCACC
>CAIWTL010000216.1 GCA_903915555.1 uncultured Micrococcales bacterium
AGGCCATGATGCGCACCATCTCGGCATGCAGTTTTTGGACGATGTCAGCCGGCATGCCGGGTGGGCCCAAAAGACCCAACCAAATGTAGGCTGCCATGTCGGGTAAGCCTACTTCGCCCAGAGTGGGCACATGACTGACGGTGGAGACGCGTTTTTCTGAAAAGGTCGCCAGGCCACGCATCTTGCCCGCATCCACCATGGGCTGTGAATTGCCCACGCTATCGCAGAACATCTGGGTCTCGCCGGCGATGGTCGCAGCCTGGGCTGCCGCCGCGCCCTTGTATGGCACGTGGGTGATGTTGGTGCCGGCCGTCAGGTTGAACATCTCGCAAGCCAGGTGCCCGCCGCTGCCCTGGCCGACGACGAGACCCCCGTGATGCCGCAGGTCGCCGACGGCACCCCGATCGCGTTCCTGGACCCGGGTGCGGACTGGACCGACCAGGTCGGTGCTCCTCCTCCCACCGGTGCCGCACCGACGTTCGAGGCGGGGGCTGCCGCCCGCGTGCTGCTGCGCTACGACGACTCACGCGCGGGTGTCGTGCACGACGAGGAGTACGAGGCGGTCGTGTTCCCCCTGCCGGCCCAGACGGCGGGACTGACACCACTGGTCGTCGACTACGACGACCGCGACCTGGTGACCCAGGCGCCGTCCGGTGCCCGCTACCGCCTGCCGGTGGCCAAAGTCGACACCAAGACCTACTGGACGCAGTTGTCGCGCGACCTCACCGATCACCTCGTCCGGAGCAAGTCGGTCGAGGTGTTCGCCAACAAGATCCTCAAGGTCTACTCGCGGGTGGGTGAGACCGAGGAGGAGTTCCGCGCGCGATGCTCGCAGTCGGCCATGGCCGAGGCGGACAAGAAGGTCGCGACCCTGCAGACCAAGTACCAGACCCGTATCAGATCGATGCAGACCAAGATCGCGACTGCCTCCGGGCAGGCCGAGGCAGCGGCTGCTGCCCGGACCAACGACATGCTCGGTTCCGCCGCCTCGGTCCTGGGTGGGTTCCTGGGTGGGCGTCGGTCCACCACTGCCATCACGTCCGCCATGCGGAAGCAACAGGCCGCCGCCGCGAAGGCCGATGCCGCGGCGGCGAAGGTCGGTGACCTCCATGCGCAACTCGTCGACCTCGAGGCGCAGTTGACCAACGAGGTCTACGCCATCCAGCAGGAGTGGCAGGCGAAGGCCGCGGAGATCGTGCCCGTTCCCATCACCCTCGCCAAGACCGACGTGCGGATCGTCGATCTCCGCCTCGTGTGGATCCCGGTCGCATGACTGCCGGGTGGCGACGGTGATGAGTGTGCCCGACAACGCCCAGGTCGTCGTGGTGGGTGCCGGTCTCGCCGGTCTCAACGCGGCCCGTGAACTCGTGCGCGCCGGTGTGGACGTCGTCGTGCTCGAGGGCGCGCCTGACATCGGCGGTCGGGTGAGTACCGACGAGGTCGACGGACTCCTGCTCGATCGTGGTTTCCAGCTCTACAACCCCGCCTACCCCGAGGCCCGACGCGTGCTCGACCACGACGCGCTGTCGCTCCACGGATTCGGTCGCGGTGTCACGGTGCTGGGGGAGGGGAAGCCGGCCGTCATCGCCGACCCCCGCAGCGAACCGCGCCAGGCGTGGCGCCTCGCGAACCTGCCCGGGGGGATCCTCGCCGGGGCACGGTTCGCCCGCTACGCCGCCGAGTGCGCCTTCCTCCCCGTCGACCGGGTCAAGGACCGGCCCGACGTCCCCATCTCGGAGGTCCTGACGCGCCAGATACGTGGCCGGCGGTTCACCGACGAGGTGCTGCGGCCTTTCCTCGCGGGGGTCTTCGGGGAATGGGACCTCGCGACCAGTCGGCACTACGCCGATCTGGTGCTGCGCTCTTTCGTACGGGGAACGCCGTCCCTCCCGGCCGACGGGATGATCTCCATCCCCCGGCAGCTCGCAGCAGACGTCGGACCGGACAGGATCCACTGCGACGCACCCGTCCTGCAGGTGACCGCGGGGATGGTCCGTACCGGGGCCGGGGTCACCACCGCAGATCACGTCATCGTCGCGACGGACGGTTCCACCGCCGCCGACCTCGTGTCCGGCGTCCCCCGACCAGTGTGGAACTCGCTGACCACCTGGTACTTCACCCTGGACCCGGCCGACTTCGGGCTTGAGCCGACTCTGCTGGCAGTGGACGGCCGACGTCGCGGTCCCTTGGTCAACGTCGCGGCGGTGTCGGCCGTGGCGCCGCACTACGCCAGTGGTGGGCGGCTGCTCGTCGCGGCCAGCGCAGTCGGACGCAGCAGTGACGACGAAGCCGCACGCAGACATCTTCGCGTCATGTTCGGTCGGCGCGCGCAGGACTGGGAACTCGTCGCCCGCTACGAGATCGCCCGCGCGTTGCCGCAGTTCGGGGTGGGATCGCCTCTGCGGGGTGCCCAGGACTTCGACGGGGTGCTGGTCGCGGGCGATCACCGGGACACGCCGTCCATCCAGGGCGCTATGGCGAGCGGTCGCCGCGCCGCCGCCACGGTCCTCGACAGGATCGGGGTTCGGCCATGAGTGACGGGTCCGACGTCGGGGCCGAGATGCAGGCGTCGCCCAGTGTCCTCGACACTGGGCAGATGCTCACCCGCCGCTTCGG
>CAIWTL010000217.1 GCA_903915555.1 uncultured Micrococcales bacterium
GGTGCCGAAGGACGCCGCCGCCGTGGGCGACGTCCCGGACCCGCAGAAGGCCGACGTCACGCACAAGCCGGTCATGCTCACCACCGACCTGGCCCTGCGGGTCGACCCCATCTACGAGCCGATCTCGCGCCGCTTCATGGAGAACCCGAAGGAGTTCGCCGATGCCTACGCCCGTGCGTGGTTCAAACTGACCCACCGCGACATGGGCCCGGTCTCGCGCTACCTGGGGCCCGAGGTTCCCCAGGAGGAGCTGATCTGGCAGGACCCGGTGCCTGCGGTGACCCATCCTCTGGTGGGTGATGCCGACATCGCCACACTCAAGCAGAAGATCCTCGACTCCGGACTGTCGGTGTCGGAGCTGGTGTCCACCGCGTGGGCCTCGGCGTCGACGTACCGCGACAGTGACAAGCGGGGCGGCGCCAACGGCGCGCGCATCCGCCTGGAGCCGCAGAACGGCTGGGAGGTCAACGAGCCGGCCCAGCTGTCGAGGGTGCTGCGCACGCTCGAGGGCATCCAGAGCGACTTCAACGCCTCGGCGTCCGGTGGGGTGCAGGTCTCGCTCGCGGACCTGATCGTCCTCGCCGGCGGGGTCGGGATCGAGAAGGCGGCCAAGGATGCCGGGTCGGACGTGACCGTTCCCTTCATGCCCGGTCGTACCGACGCCTCGCAGGAGCAGACGGACGTCGAGTCCTTCGCCGTCCTCGAGCCGGTCGCCGACGGGTTCCGCAACTACCTGGGCAAGGCGGCGCCGATGCCGGCGGAGCGGATGCTGGTCGACAAGTCGAACCTGCTGGGTCTCAGCGCTCCGGAGATGACCGTGCTCATCGGCGGTATGCGCGCACTCGGCACCAACTTCGACCACTCCGACATCGGTGTCCTCACCGTGCGTCCCGGCCAGTTGACGAACGACTACTTCGTCAACCTGCTGGACATGGGCACCGAGTGGGTTCCGGTGGACGACGACGAGCAGCTGTTCGAGGGCCGCGCCCGCGGCACCGACCAGCCGCAGTGGATGGGAAGCCGGGTCGACCTCGTGTTCGGCTCGAACTCCCAGCTGCGCGGGCTCGCCGAGGTCTACGCCGCCGACGACGCCCAGGAGAAGTTCGTGAACGACTTCGTCGCCGCCTGGGTGAAGATCATGAACGACGACCGGTTCGACCTGCGTCACTGACACCGCGAGCCCTGGGTGCCCCGACCTCAGGGACAGAACCCCGTCTCCCGGTGCGGAGGCGGGGTTCTGTGTTCCCCCGGGGCATCATCCGGGCTGCGCTCCTTCCCGAAGGCCGGACGCGACGCGCTGGCGCGCGACCGTGGCCGCAGGGGAGACTGCGGGCATGCCCGACCTGTACGACGTGACCGTCGTGGCCCTCGTCGCATCCCCGGTCCATGCCTTCGAAGGGCGCCCCGCCGACGGGGCGCTGCCGGACCCCGGCCCGGTGACCCACGAGTCGGTCGAGATCCGGGCCGGCAAGGGGATCGTCGGTGACCGCTACTTCGGTCGCGCGGCACACGCGGACGCGGCGGTGACCTTCTTCGCGGCCGAGTCACTCGACACGCTGAGCCTCGACCCGCCTGCCGACCCCGCCGCCACCCGGCGCAACGTCATCCTGCGTGGATTCCCCGTCGACGATCTGGCTGCCGACCGGGGTGTGTTCAGCCTGGACTGCGGTGCCGGACCCGTGCGCTTCCGGGTCACGCGTGCCGCCAACCCGTGCGCGTGGATGGACGTCGCCCTCGGGCCGGGCGCGTTCGCGGGACTGCGGCGCCACGGCGGCATCCGCAGCACTCCGCTCGATGACGGAGTGCTGCGGGTGGGACCGGCACGCCTGTGGGTGCCGTCCCCATCAGGGGGGTGACCCCGTCAGACGCCGAAGCGGTCCCGGATCGCCTGCGCGATCATCTCGCGCTGTTCGAGCGGGAGGTTGGCGGTGTCCTCCGCGAGCTCTTGGAACCCCGTGAGAACATCCGCCTGGTCGACGGGGTCGAGCTGGTCGAACTGCGCGCGCATGTCGGCCATCATGGCCTCCGCCGCCTCGGGGTTCGCCGCGGCCGCGTCCCGCATGGCGTCGATGATCGGTGTGGAGGTGTAGTCGCGGATCATGTAGGCGATCGCCTCACGGTCCTGCTCCGGCAGCGATGCCAACTCCTCGACCGTGGCGCGCAGTTCGGCGACAGCCGCAGCCTGGTCGTCGGGGCTCAGGGCGTCGAACTGGGCGCGGATGTCGGAGATGAACGCGGCAGCGGCCTCGGGGTTGTCAGCGGCGGCCTGCCGCAGTGCATCGATGATCGGGGTTCCCATGAGGGTCCTTTCGGTGGTGGTGTCGACGCCGTTGCGTCGCCCTCCGGACGCTACGAGCGGGCTCCCGCCCAGGCAACCGCACTCACCGGATAGGCGGAGTGGGTCCTACCGGTGGCTCATAGGCTGGATCTCACGGTCTGCCGGTCCCACGCCGTGGCGAAGGCTCCCATGGTCATCGCCCACAGATCCGGATCGACCCCCCTCGAGGTCTCCACCCGCAGGACCTGTCCGACGTCGCGGGTCAGCGGCGCTGGACTGTAGATGCGCAGCACGGGGCCGGCGTCGTCCGAAACCTCGACGCCTGTGGCGCTCTGCCATCGTCCAGCTGCCTTGAACTCCGCCGCCGAATAGGAGCCCACCGCCATCTCGAAACGATCGCGCTCCCGAACCCTGCCCCTGGTGCGCCTCTTCCACTCGCCGACCTGGGTCCCGTCGGCTCGGACGAGCACCGCACTGCTGTTGTCCTCACACAACCGCCAACTCGGGATCCAGCGCTCCTGCTGCCAGCGCAGGATCTGCTGCTGGTAGCCCCCCTCCGGAGAGCCGGCCGGGTTGCGGCCGAGTGCGATCAGTGGCTCCGTTTCCCTGAACAGGGCGAAGCCAGGCTCATCGGTCCCGGGGGGTCGGCTCATGATCGCCTTGTGTTCCTCCAGCGACGTGCCGGGGTTGAGCCCGGTCCGGGTGATGTCGTCGGCGGTCCACCGCCACAGCCGAAGGCCGTCGCTGGACACGGTGGGGCTCAGGACGCCACCCACCCACCGAACACTTCCCCACGGCTGCAACGAATCGTCACCGGCCATGAACGGACCCTGTTCCGCCGACCGGTTCGGGGCAGCTGCGCACGCAGATCAGCGTATCGCCGAACCGTGGCCGGTTCGTGAGGACCGCACCCGGATCCCACGCATCGCAGCGTCGGGGAGAGCGGGCATGATGGGCACCAGCCACCCGCCGAGGGACCGACGAAAGGGCACCGATGATCCGGAGCACGAAGACCACACTTCCCCTGTTCGCCGTGGGAGCTGCCTCGCTGGCGCTCGTGCTGCCCGCCTGTTCCTCGGGGTCGAGCACCGGGGGCACGTCCACCCCTGCGGCGACGTCGGCGGCGCCCACCACCGCGGCACCCACCCAAGCGAGCGGCTGTACCGCGGAGTCGCTGCTCGCCGTGCTCCCCGAGGGCGCCACGATCGTCCGGTTCGACTGCGAGTCGGTGGCCGGGAAGGAATGGGCGGCCGTCGAGGTCGAGCCGGGGCCGACGGTGTTCTTCCTGCAGCAGCAGGGCAGTACCTGGGACGTCTCGACGTCCGACGAGATCTGTGGCACCGCCAGCGCGGGACTGCCCCCGAAGCTGCTGGACTACTGCAGTTCGACCTCCGGCTCGGGTGCGGAGACGGGCAGCGCTTCCCCGTCGACCACCAACTGACCGGGGAGGCGGCCCCCGTCGGACGCGGTCTGTTCGGCGCCCGCGATCCGCAGCCATGTCGGGGCGGCCTCGACCACATCGCCATCAGTGGCGTGGACGAGTACCCCGGACACGACGGCGACGTCGGTGGCTTCGGGGTCCGCAACCCGGTCCACCAGTTCGACGATGTCCCGGAGCATCAGTTCGCGGACGCGGCGGGTGACCACCATCAGGTCGGCGCCCGCCAGAGTCGGGACCTCGCGGATGAGGCGCTGCCGTACGAGGGACTGTTCGGGGTCGTCGGGATCGATCGAGAGCGCATCCATCGAGAGGGAGCCGGTCTCGCCTGCCCAGCGCTGCGCCGCGACCAGTGAGCCGCAGGCGGCGGTCGGAGTGGTGCGGCCCCGGCGCATCGCCTGCCCGACGGTGCCGTCGGACAACACCCCGATGTGGGGTAGGGCGAAGACCACGACCTGGGTGCGCTGCCCGGTCTGCGGTGTGTGGTCCAGGACGGCGGCGGCTCCCGTCACGCCTGCCAGTGGCAGACCGGACAGACTGCTGAAGTCGAATGCTCGGTGCCAATGGGACCGGACACCGGCCCGTAGCGGGGCCAGGATCTCGTCACGACACGTGGCGGTGACGGCCAGGGCCTGGTCGGGGTCGAAGCCGAGACTGCGCAGCCTCTCCGACTCGGTCGCCAGGAAGACGTCCATCGTCGGAGAGGCCGGCAGTTCGGTCACATCCCGCAGGGTAGGCCCAAGGACGACCTCACAGGTTGTCGATGTGGATCGTGAAGATCGCCCAGTCGGTCGTCCCGGGGGTGTTGGGGTTCCCGTAGAGGTCGCGGTACCTGTCGCTCGACGGGATCGTCCACCCGTCGCGCTCACGCTTCACCCACAGTTTCGTGCCACCCCAGATCTCGTGACAGCTGGTCTCCTCGCGCCATCCGCTGCGCTCGTTGACCGGGGAGTCATGTCCGGGCGGCGTGAACGCCGAGGAGGGACGTCCCACAAAGGGATCCTTGATCCACAACTTGCTCGTGGTCCCGGGGACCTCGGCGCCGTCCTTCATGCGGGTGAACTCCAGCCGACCGGCGGCGTAGAGCTTGTAGGGCATCTCGTCACCGGGCTTGAGGATCGCGTGGGCGGTGCGCTTGGTGGCCGCCAGTCGTGTACTCACCATCACGTCGTGATCGCTGAAGTTCTTGATCATGCCTGTCACGCCGTCGTCGTCGTACGTCACGACGGCTTCGGTCTGACCCTCGATGGCCGCGCCGGAGGTGCCCCGCAGGGTGGGGGACGCGTCGTACCACTGGAGCCTGCGCGTGTCGTGATCCGCAGGCGGCTCGGTCGGCAGGTCGTGGTCTGCACTGATCGCGCCGGCCGGGACTGGCGGGGGCGTCGACTCCTGCGCGAGGGCGGGAGTCGCGATCAGGCCGGCGGCGACGAGGGGGATGCTTGCGAACACCAGGGCCGTCTTCGCCCTCGTGCGCGGCTTGGACGATGTCGAATGCTGCTTCATGGGAAACCTCTCAGGGACTCAACTGGCAATGTCTCTCGGGACATTCCCTGCCCCCCACACAGCCGAACACCCGCGGGACGCCGGAAGGTTCCGGCAGACCCGCGGGTGTCGCAGTCGCGGTGAGGCCTCAGCCGAGGGGGCGGTTGCTGCTGTCCGTGAGCGTGAACTCCAATACGAACTGGTAGCCGTCCATGGTTTGTCCTGAGATCGCGACGTCGGAGCCCTTCACCGTGACCTTCGCGGGCGGGGTGCCCTTCCGATCACCGGCGAGGTTAACCTGCTCCAGACCTGGCCCCCACATGTCGCGGTGCGGACCGAACATGGTGCCCCGGACGTTGCCCCCGCCGAAGGACAGGTTGGCGATCGTGAACTCCTCGTCGCCGGCATCCCAACCGAACTTGAGCTCGTTGCCGCCCGTCCACTCCTGCCACTCCTGGTTCCAGCCGTCGTCCTGCGTGAACTGGGTCGGGGACTTCGACGTTCCGAACGTCGTCTCGTTGATGGCATGAAGCTCCGAGACGCCCTCGACGCGGCCGCCGACCAAGGTCAGGTTCGAGTTCACCGCCTCGTCGAACTCGGAACTCGGGGTGCCCGAGGCGGCGGACACGGTCGTTGCCTGGGGGACCGACGTGGCCGCGTTCGCGGCTGCGGGGAGGGTGGTGAGGGTGAGCGCGCTGAGGGCCGTCAGTCCGCTTGCGATGAGTGTCTTCTTCATGATCTTTCCTTTGTCTTGTCTGCAGTCCGTGTGCTGCACGTGGACTGCTTGCCCCGGCGAATCGGGCGCCACTCGTCGTCGGCTTGTCGTAACGATGCGAAGCTTCCCGGACCCCACGGGGGGACTCGACTGACGCCTGACGCTCACGCCGCGCGGGGGTGTGGTTGTCGTCGTTTCCACTGGTGTCGCGGTACTGGGGTGATGAGCCAGTGGGGTTGGTCGGGGCTGGTGTCGGGGTTTCGGGTGATCGCCCATCTGTTGAGGTCGACCTGCCGGTGGTGTGTCCAGCACAGCAGGACGAGGTTGTCGAGGTCGGTGGTGCCGCCGTCGGCCCAGTCGGTGAGGTGGTGGGTCTGGCATTCGCTGGCGGGGCGGTGGCACAGGATGCAGCCACCGTCACGTACTGCGAGGGCGGTGCGTTGGGCGGGGGTGGCCAACCGGAACGCCCGACCCACAGCGAGGGGTTGGACCCGGGTGCGGGCCAACACCGACGACACCGGACCACCACCACTACCAGCGCCGGTGCCGCGCGGGGGAGTGTCCGGTGAGGTGCCCTCGTCGACCAGGACGCCGGTATGGGTGCCGGCGCACAACGCGAACCGCGTCGCCGCGTCTCCCAACGTCACCGCCGCCCCCTTGCTGGTGGTGGCGACCGCTCGGGGGTCGCGGGAGGTGAACAAGTCGCTCGCGAGGTCGGGGGTGGGGGCCTTGGGTCGATGGGTGGCGATGCGGTCGGCTTCGGTGACGCCGATGGTGATCGTGGTCGCCACCGGCA
>CAIWTL010000218.1 GCA_903915555.1 uncultured Micrococcales bacterium
ACTGGTGCCCGAGATCGACGGTCTTGATCGTCCCGACCGTGTAGAGGGTGACTCCCGCGCCCCCGATGATGGCGCGCCCCGGTTCGACGCAGAGTCGTGGCATCTCCATACCCGCCGCCGCGCACTCCCGGCGGACGATGGAGACGATCGCCTCGGCCATGTCCGCGATGTCCAACGGGGTGTCCGCCGATGTGTAGGCGATCCCCATGCCGCCCCCGAGGTTGAGTTCCGGTATCGGGATACCGTCGGCGGCGAGATCGGCGGCGAATCCCACGAGCCGGTGCGCCGCGACCTCGAAACCCGCGGGGTCGAAGATCTGCGAGCCGATGTGCGAGTGCAGCCCCACCAGTTCCAGCGAGGGTAGGTCCACGACCCGCACCACGGCCTCCCGGGCGACTCCGTCCGCCAGCGCCAGACCGAACTTCTGGTCCTCGTGGGCGGTGGCGATGAACTCATGGGTGTGAGCCTCGACACCTACGGTCACCCGTACCAGGCACCGCGCCACGACCCCGGCCTCCTCGGCCAGCATGGCCAGTCGGGCGATCTCGGCGAAGGAGTCGATCACGAAGCGCCCCACACCCACCTCGAGGGCCCGGGCGATCTCGGCCTCGCTCTTGTTGTTCCCGTGGAACAACAGGTGTTCGGGAAGAACGCCCGCACGGAGGGCTGTCTCGAGTTCCCCGCCCGTGCAGACGTCGATGCGCACCCCTTCGGCATCGAGCCAGCGGACCACGGCAGTCGCCAGGAACGCCTTGCCCGCGTAGTAGACATCGGTCCGGGCTCCGGTGTCCCGGTAGGCCCGCACGTACTCCCGGGCGGCGCGCTTGACGTGCTCCTCGTCGAGCACGACCACCGGGCTGCCGGCCTCCCGGACGATGTCGGTGACCTGCAGGCCCCCGAGTTCGATGCAGCCGTCCTCGCTGCGCCGGGCGCTCGTCGGCCACACGGCCGGGTCGAGGTCGTTCAACTGCGCAGCAGTGGCCGGGCGGGCCGGAACGCCATGGGCGTCGAGGACGTCGCTGTGCCGGGGTCCGGCGGGATGGGCGGGCATGGCGACAGGGTACGGCCAGTGGGGCTACATGCGGTCGGGTGCGGTCACGCCCAGGATGCCCAACCCGTTGGCGAGCACCTGTCGCGTGGCGGCGCAGAGCCACAGTCGCGCGATCGTGATCGGCTCCACGGCCTCGTCGCCGCGGGGAAGCACGCGGCAGGAGTCGTAGAACTTGTGGTACGCCGTGGCCAACTCCTCGAGGTAGCGCGCGACGCGGTGGGGTTCGCGCAGTTCGGCGGCCGCCGCCAGCACCCTGGGGTACTCGGCGAGCACCCCCAGCAACCGAGACTCCATCTCGTGGGTGAGCAACTCGGGCTCGAAGGGCCCGGCGGCCCAGTCGATGCCGGACTCGGCGGCGTTGCGCAGCACCGACGCGATGCGGGCATGGGCGTACTGCACGTAGTAGACGGGATTGTCGTTGGACCGCTTCACGAGAAGGTCGAGGTCGAGCACGAGGGGCGAGTCGACGGGGTAACGGATCAGGGAATAGCGGGCCGCGTCGACGCCGACCTCGTCGACGAGATCCTCGAGGGTGATGATGTTGCCCGCCCGCTTGGACAGGCGCACCTCCTCACCGCCCTTCATCATCTTCACCATCTGCCCGATCGGGACCTCGATGTTGCGCTCCGGGTCGTCCCCGGCACAGGCTGCGACCGCTTTGAGCCTTCCGACGTACCCGTGGTGGTCGGCGCCGAGGAGGTACAGGCACACATCGAAGCCGCGGCTGCGTTTGTCGATGTAGTAGGCCGTGTCGCTGAGGAAGTAGGTGCCCTCCCCGTCCGCCTTGATCAGGACCCGGTCCTTGTCGTCGCCGAACGTCGTGGTCCGCAACCACACGGCACCGTCGCTCTCATAGACATGGCCCTGCTCCCGCAGCCGCTCGAGGCCGCGCTCGACGGCGCCCGACTCGTGCAGGGCCCGCTCGGATGCCCAGACGTCGAAGTGCGTGCGGAAGAGGTCGAGGACATCCTTCTGCTGCTGGAGCTGGATGGCGTAGCCGGCTTCACGGAAGGCCGCGATCCGCTCGGGGCCGGACAGATCCGCGTACTCGGGGTGCTCCCGCATGATCTGGGCCGCGAGGTCTGTCACGTACCCACCGTGGTAGCCGTCCTCGGGGGCGGGTCGGCCGGCGGCGGCATTCGCGATGGACTCCCCGAAGCGGTCCATCTGGACCCCGCGGTCGTTGATGTAGAACTCCCGCGCCGCCTCCGCACCGGCAGCATCGAAGACCCGCGCGATCGCGTCGCCGACCGCCGCCCACCGGGTGTGGCCGAGGTGCAGCGGGCCCGTGGGGTTGGCGGAGATGAACTCCACGTTGATCTTCACGCCGGACAGGCTGGTGCCGCGACCGTAGGCGTCACCGGCCTCGACGATCGTCCGCGCGAGTTCCGCCTGGCTGGCCGCTTCTACCGTGATGTTGATGAAACCGGGGCCGGCCACGTCGACCGACGCGATCCCGTCGGTGGTGCGCAGTTGCTCGGCGATGGCTGCGGCCAGGTCCCGCGGCGGGACTCCGACCTTCTTGGTCAACGTCATGGCCACGTTGGTGGCGTAGTCGCCGTGTTCCCGTTGCCTCGGACGCTCCACCCGGATGACGGGGACCTCGTCGAGCTCGTACCCGTTCGCCTGGGCGGCGGCGGTCACGGCAGCGGCAACGGCTTGGGCAACGGAGTCTGGGGTCACCCGGCCCAGCGTAGTGTCCGGCCACGGACGAGCGGCGCCCGACCGGACGCGTACAGTAGGCGTATGTCACAGATGCATGTGGAGCCCGAGAGCCCGTCATGGACGACGACGAAGGTGGTGGCC
>CAIWTL010000219.1 GCA_903915555.1 uncultured Micrococcales bacterium
CCGGAGCGCGTCGTTGGCAAGCGTGTAGGAGAGGGCGGTGCCGATCAGCCCGATCCAGAGCCATGCCCAGATGGTGGAAACGGGGCTGATCTCGTCCTGCTTGCCCGAGCCGCCTGGAAGGTGCCTGGCCAAGATGACGACAATCGAGACCACCAACAGAGCCATTCCATAGGGGGCGATCACGAACGACCAGAACAGCCTGCCCCATTGCGTGCCGAAGAGAGCCGATGTCAGGTTCTGAAGCGCCTTGGCGTGGAACTGGCCCGACTGGTAGATCCCCTCGAACTTGAAGGTGAGCAGGCGGTCGAGCCTCAGCAACGGGTCGTCGGCGCCCCACTCGCCCCTGTCGGTGATGTCGGGCAGCTTGAGGCTGTTGCGGCTGATGGCGTCGCGGACATCGAAGTAGCTGAAGTAGCCGTCGGCCAATATGCGGTCGATCAGTTCGCGCACCAGCTTGCGGCGGGAAACCCGCTCGAGCGGATGGCAGCCAAGGTGGCGGTCTACGCGTCGTCGGGCGCCACGAAGAGCCGCATCCTCACGCTCACCAGCCGATAGGGGCGTACCCACGGGATGCCTTCGACGGTCCCCTTCCCCATGTAGACCACCGACGCTCGGAAGTGTCTGTGAGGCTGGACGGAATCGGCTGGGAGCGCGTCGGGAACATTCTGGGACCGGCATTGTCGGTCAGCAAAGGCCTTGACGGATTGCTTGACTCCCCTCAACCCAAGGGGTGGAGGCCCTATGAAGAAGTTTGCACACCTGACGATCCTCGTTGCGGCGACCGCTCTTGCCGTCGCCCCGCTTGCCATGGCGATGCCCGCACAGGCCGCCACATCGGCACCCGTCGCGGTGGCCCCCGCCGCCGCCAAGGCAGCGACGAGTGCACCCAAGCTCAACTCCAAGCTCATCAAGTCCATGAAGTCCAAGGACCACACGATCGTGACGGGCAAGATCAAGATCGCCCCCCTCATCGAGCCGTCGGCGACCGTCTGGACGTCCACGCGCCACAGCGTCAGCACCGTCATCGCCTGGGAGATCCGAGACCTGGCAGGCAGGGGTGACCGCGTCCGCGTCTGCTCCGACGATCCGTCCATCACGGGCAACGACTGTCGGATCTATCGCCTGGCTGAGTCCCGTGGGGTCCGGCTCGGCGTGGTGATCCAGGAGACCCGCACCGGGTGGAACGTCTTCGCAAGACCTGACTATGACTCTCGGTCCACTCGCGAGTGCCGCAGTGAGGGCATACGTGGAGACCTCGTTACCTGGTCGATCGATGTCATCGCCGGCGGTCGCATCGTGGCGACGAGTGAGTCATCCTGGCGCTTGCGCTGCGTTCGATAACACAAGTCGGAGAACTCTCCTCCTACGCGATGTCCCGCCCTGGTGCACTAGGGCGGGGCATCGTCATTTCCCGGCCTTCGCCGACGCAGCGACGAGGTCGGTGACGAGCTTCTTGTCGACGTTCCAGTCAACCGGCACCTGAATCGTCTTCTTGTTGACCTTGTAACTTGCTAAGCGCGGGCGGAAGTCGTCGATGACCTCGGCGTTGAACGGTGCGATGAGAAGGTGGTTCGTCAGCGCTGACGCGCCGAAGACATACTTGCC
>CAIWTL010000220.1 GCA_903915555.1 uncultured Micrococcales bacterium
ACCAGGATCGCCCCGAGGTCGTCGACAACCGCGAGCGACAACAGGAAAGCGCGCAGTGCGAGGGGAAGCGATCGGCCCACGACAGCGAGGACCGCCAGCGCGAACGCGATGTCGGTAGCCATGGGGATGCCCCACCCCCCGGGCTGGCCATCCGCCATCGTCACGTTCACGACGGCGTAGATGACAGCGGGGACGATCATGCCGCCGAGCGCCGCGGCGATCGGTACTGCGGCCTTGCGCGGGTTCGCCAGGGTCCCCAACTGCATCTCGTAGCGCAGTTCCACCCCGGCGACGAAGAAGAAGATCGCCAGCAGTCCGTCGGCGGCCCACGTGGACAGGGACAGGTCGAGGTGCCAGGGGGCGTACCCGACCACCGTGTCCGAGATCGACTGGTAGGTGTCGCCCCACGGGCTGTTCGCCCACACGAGTGCGACAGTCGCGGCTACGAGGAGTAGAACGCCGCCGACTGTCTCGTCACGCAGGACACCGGTGAGCCACTGGCGCTCCGGCCAGGACACCCGGCCGAAGAGGCCGCCGGAGTCACCGCCCGCCCCGTTGTCGCGCTCGCCGTTGCTGGACACCGTCACACCCTAGTCCGATGCACTGCTCGCATCACTGCATCACTGCATCGCTGCTCGGTCACGCAGGGTGGACCGTGTGTTCTCCTCGGCGTCAGGGTTGCAGGGCCCCCGGTGGTCGGCGGGTGTCGATGTCAGGAGGTGCCACCTCCGGGACGGTGGGGTCGGCCCAGGGAAGCACCGGGACCGCGACGGTCGGGACAGTGGCGATCGATCCGCCGGCAATGGGCCGGAAGTCACCCCTCTCGGGGTCCCTGAGGTCCACCACGGTCGAGTTCACCCGGTTCTGTGACTGGAACTCGGTGTCATGTCCCGGCCAGCCGGAGTCCATCGTCGCACCGCCGTTGCTGAACACGTTGCCGCGCACCACGAGTCCGTCGTCGGCGAGGCTGGGGTCGGGGACGCCCGCGGCCGGTGGCGGGGTGCGGGGCCCCGCCACCTCCAGATGCGCCCACGTGCTGGCGGCGCCGTCGGGATTCAGGATGAGGTTGTTCACGAAGGCGATGTTCCGGCTGGGGATCCACTGCCCGTCGAGGTCGGGACCTCCCCACCCCCCGGCCTCCCGGTGGCGGCGACAGCCGGTGATGTCGCCGTCGCAACTGCGGGAGCCGTGGACGAACTCGACCGTGTGGCTGCGGGAGCCGACGCGGTAGAGGGTGTTGTGCGCCATCACGATGTTGGCGCCCCCGTTGACCCCGAGCCCGGCTCCCCAGGTGTCGTGGATGACGTTGTCGGTCACGGTCACGGCGTACGCCTCGTAGCGCAGCCAGGGCGCCACCATGAACTCGAAGCCGGTGCCCTGACCCGCGGTGAACCCGCCGGTCCCGCAGTGGTGGATCCGGTTCCCGGTGACGGTGATGTCGACGCTCCCGCCCTTGGCGTAGGCGCACCAGTCGTCGGCGTGGTGGATGGTGTTCCGGGAAATCGTCGCGGTCTGGACAGCCACGAAGTCGATGGCGTTCTCGTAGGAGCCCGAGATGTCGCTGTCCGTGATGAGCAGATGATCGGACTGGTTGACCTTGACCGTCTCGTGGGCATTGCCGAGACCGTCCAGCGTCATGCGGCGCAGTTGGATGTGGGAGCAGCGCTCGCAGTGGAAGACGTCGCCGTCGCGGACGATCTCGATGCCGGACATCGAGAGGTGGGTCACCCCGAACATGTTGATGTCGCCCGCCATGGCGACCGTGCCGGGTCCGTCGGCGGCGTTGAGCACGATGGGTCCGCCCGCTGTCCCGCGACGGTTCTCCCAGTAGCCGGGTGAGTCATCGGCCGCATATCGCCCGGAACGCAGCTGGATCCATCGGGGTGCGGTGAGGGTGGTGTCGGCGGGGATCCGCCGCCATGCCTCCGTGATCGTGCGAACCGGTCGGGTTTCCGTCCCCGGCGCGTCGTCGTCTCCTGTCGGCGAGACCCAGGTGACCACGGCGTCGGCCGGCGGGGAGGTGCCGGGGTCCACGGCCCAGGTGGGGTCCGGCGCCACGGGACCCCTGGTGTCGGGAGCGGGTGCCCCGGTCGGGGCGGACAGCGGCCGGAACCACGCGGAGCTGCGTCCGATCGGGCGCCAGTCCCTGCTCCGCCGGTGCAGCACCTGGGCCCGGTAGCGCGTCTGCGGCGACAGGTCGGGGACCACGAGGCGTCGGCGATCGGTACGTCCGACCGTGAACCAGGTGCGGCCGGGCGTCCGGAGGCGGACGCGGAAGGGTGCGGCACCCGTGCGCCACCGGACCACGGCACCCGTGACGCGTGGGGTGACCCGTATGGTGGCCGCTCTCGTCGGCGACACCCCGGACGCCGCAGCGGCCGCGCGGACACCGAACACGGGCCCGGGGGACGGCGGGGTCACGGCAGCGGGCAGCGGCGACGCTGCCACCAGGACGAGTGCTGCGGCGCCGCTCGTGCACCAGGGCACGCTGCGCATGGCACCAGATTAGGAGCCCCGCACCCCAGGCCGAGCGGTGGTCCAGCGGCATTCACGAGGATGGCGGTACGAGTACCTCCGGTCGGCGGTTCCGAGGACGCACCCTCTACAGTCTGCGG
>CAIWTL010000221.1 GCA_903915555.1 uncultured Micrococcales bacterium
CCGTGCGACTTCGGCGACTACGGCAGTTCCGTCGGGATGAGCCGCAAGGGCTCCCCCCGCTTCCTCTGCGTCAGCGACGCGATGGACGGCGGCAGCACCCTGACCTACGGGAAATCTCTCCAGTACGGCCCGTTCTTCTGCCGCAGCCGTCCCAAGGGACTGAAGTGCTTCAATGCCGGCGGGCGCGGCTGGTTCCTCTCGCGCCAGTCCTACGACCTGTTCTGAGCAGAGGTCTCAGGAGCCTTCGACGCGTGACGCGCGGATCTCGTGGCCCGCGCTCGTCAGGCACTTTCCGGTGCGCAGATCGAACTCCCAGCCGTGCAGCATGCACTGCAGCGTGTCGCCGTCCACCTGTCCGAAGCGGGTGAGGTCGGCCTTGAGGTGGGGGCACCGCCGCTGCACCACCCAGCCATCGAGTTCGATGTCCTCGGCGTCCGGTTGCTGCTCGGCGTACCAGCCCTCGACATAGTTCACGCGCTCGTCGGTGAGTGTCTTGAAGAACGTGTAGACGAACTCGTTGTACTGACCGACCCGCTTGGCCTGGAACCGGGCGGACAGGAAGAGGCTGTTCACCCAGTCCTCCTCCTCGGTGTAGAGGAGGTGTTCGATGAGGCGGCGCTGTGTCGTGAACCGGTACCGCGGCTTGTCCTCCGGTGTGGGCCGACGGACCGTGCTGGTGGTGAAATCGAAGATGATCTCCTCCACGACCGGCGGGACCTCCCCCGACTCCGGTGAGTCGGCGGTCAACTGGAACAGGACCGGACCCCCGATGCCGTGGGACATCTGATCGGCCTGCTCCATGATGGGCTCGATGCGCTTCTGGAGGGTGCTCAACACGTCGATCTCGGGGTGCGCCCACGACGCTCGCTCCTCGGCGAGGACCACTCGCTGCCGATCCCGGTACGCCTCCAGGTACTGCCTCTTGTGATCGGTGGCGAAGAACTCCCGGACGTCCTCGACGGGCTGGCGGACGTCGAGCGTCGTCTGGGTGAGATCGGCCTCCGTCCCGGGCAGCAGGATCACGCCGTTGTCGTAGCCGTGCTCGGCCATGAAGTCGACGAACACCTGCTGGTCGGGGAAGATGTTGCCCTCGTCACCGAAGATGTCGTTGAGATGCCACAGGTCCTCGTCGAGGAAGCACGGTGGCCCGGCGATCGGGAAGACCCAACTGGCCTTCAGGTCCTCGATGTAGCGGAGCGAGCGGTCGAGTTGGCGTTCGCGCTTGAGTTTGCCGAAAGCGGTCTTGGCGTTGACGGGCAGGTCGTACACCATCGGGTACCAGATGGCACCGGAGAACTGCAGCAGGTGCGCGTGGACGTGTCCCAATCGCTCGAACACCGACAGTTCCGCGGGGCGGGCGTCGTTCTGGTTGAGGAGTCGGACCCCGTCGATGTCCTCGACCCAGATCGACGAATCCCCGAGTGGGCCATCGGTGGGAGCCGTCATCGCCTGGATCATCACCTTGGCGCCCCCGTCGAGCTCCACGACCTCCTCGTTGGGCAGCCGACGCAGATCCGTGAAACCGAGGTCGCGCAATTCGGTCTCCATGTCGCCGGTCGGGAAGTCCGGGTAGAGCACCACGGTGTCCTTGCGGACGTTCCGCGCGAGGTTCTTGGCGTCGAAGTGATCGCGGTGCAGGTGCGACACGTAGAGGTAGTCGCACTGGCCCAGCCGTTGCCAATCGAGGGTCGAGTTGTCGGGGAACGGGAACCACGACGCGAAGTACGCGGGGTTGACCCACGGGTCGCACAGGATCGATCCGGAGGACTGGGTCTCGATGAAGAGACTGGCGTGGCCGGTCCCGGTGATGCGCACGTGTCGGTCCTTCCGGTGAGACGACTGGAGCGGGGCTTCCTCGAAATTACCTCACACCGCCCGGCCGCTTCATGTCCGCCTCACCCGGCCCGCGACGTCGCGATCCGCGTTCGGCATTCCCGTTTCGTGACCCGGCGTCTACGGTGGGAACAGCCCCACCAGCGCGCAGCCCGGGAGGACCGCATGCCGCAGACCCTGACGTTCAACTCTCGCTCCCCCGCCGACGGCAACATCGTCGCGACGTTCCCCCTCATGGGTGCCCCCGAGGTCGCCGAGGCCGTCGACCGGGCCCGGATCGCGGCGAACTGGTGGGGGGACCTGGGCTGGCGGGAGCGCCGGCGATACCTCATGCGGGTGAAGTCGGTCTTCGCCCGCCGCTCCGACGAACTGGCCGAGATCGTCCACCGCGAGAACGGCAAACCGACCGACGACGCCCTCCTGGAGATCCTCCTGTCGATCGAGCACCTCGACTGGGCAGCGAAACGCGCCGAGGGAGTGCTGGGCCGCCGCCGGGTGCGAACGGGACTGCTGAGCATGAACCAGGACGCGCGGGTCTCCCATCAGCCACTGGGGGTGATCGGGGTCATCGGTCCCTGGAACTACCCGGTCTTCACCCCGATGGGCTCGATCGCCTACGCCCTGGCCGCCGGCAATGCCGTCGTGTTCAAGCCGTCGGAGTACACGCCGGACGTCGGCCGGTGGATGATCGACGCCATCCAGGAGGCGATCCCCGACCAGCCGGTGGCACAACTCGTCACCGGCGACGGAGGCACGGGAGCGGCCCTCTGCGCGTCGGGGGTCGACAAGGTCAGCTTCACGGGCTCAGCGGCCACGGGCCGGAAGGTGGCCCTGGAGTGCGCGGAGTCCCTGACCCCGGTCCTCATGGAGTTGGGCGGCAAGGACGCCGTGCTCGTCGACGCCAGCGCCGACCTCGAGCGGGCAGCCAGCGCAGCGACCTTCGGCGCCTACCACAACGCAGGCCAGACCTGCGCCGGTGTCGAGAGGGTCTACGTCCACGAGGCCGTCTACCACGAGTTCCTCGATCGCGTGGCGAGCAAGGTCCGGGCACTGACCCCTGGCACGGCGCGCGATTCCGCCTATGGCCCGATGACGATGCCGAAGCAGATCGACGTGGTGCGCCGCCACGTGCTGGACGCCATGGCCCGGGGCGGGCAGGCCGTCGTGGGCGGACCGGATTCGGTCGGGGACCGAGTCATCGGTCCGGTCCTTCTGACGAATGTGCCGGAGGACTCCAGCGCGGTCACGGAGGAGACCTTCGGCCCCGTGATCGTCGTCAACCCGGTACGGGATCTCGACGAGGCCGTCGACCGCTCCAACGCCTCGTCGTTCGGTCTCAGCGCGGCGATCTTCAGTCGCGACCGCAGGGCCATGGAGCGAGCAGCCGAGCGCCTGCGGGTCGGGTCGGTGACCATGAACTCGTGGGTCATGAACGCGTCCGTCGCGGCCCTGCCGTGGGGCGGCGTCGGCGAGTCCGGGTACGGCCG
>CAIWTL010000222.1 GCA_903915555.1 uncultured Micrococcales bacterium
ACCAAGGAGAAGAAGCTCACGAATATCCGCTCCTCGACAGGAGAGGAACTCGAGCGGCTGATCCCCGCCCGCCGGCTGTCGCTGGAGCAGGCGCTGGAGTTCTGCCGCGAGGACGAATGCGTCGAGGTCACTCCCGCCGAGGTCCGCCTGCGCAAGACCGTCCTGGACGGCACGCAGCGGGCGCGGGAGGCCAGTCGACGCAAGGCGGCGAGCCGTGCCTGACGTGCGCGACCCTGCATCGGCAGGGTCGGGCGGACAACTCGCCGTGGCGCGACGCACACTGGTAGTGCATCCCCGAGGAGGATCGATGAGGAAGAAGATGCTCGCAGCAGGCATCGTGACGGTCGTGATGGTGGGTCTTTCGGCCCCTGCGCTCGCAAAGCCGGGGGCCGCCGACGCGCCCCAGATCACCGGGCTGGAGAGCCCCCTGCGGGTTGCCGCGGGGGCGACCCCCACCGATGAGGTCACCGTCGAGCCGGTCGACTCCACGGTGGAACTGCAGCGCAACGACGCCGGGTCCTGGGTCCCGGTGAAGACATTCCGCCCGACCGCGGCGGGGATCGTCTCACTGCGCTACCCGACCGCGGAGTCCGGTGTGCAGGGGTACCGGGTCATCCCCACCGCCGCGGACGTCAGCGGGGATCCGCAGCCCGTCGAGGTCATCGGCTACCAGCGCAGGGCGACGCTCGAGGGCTGGCCGACCGAGGAGATCTACGTCCGCAAGGGGGAGCAGGTCGTTCGCCGCCTCACCGCGTCGCCCGCGGGCGCCCAGGTGGAGTTGCAGTCACGCGCATCCGGGTCCTGGAAGGTCGTCCAGACGATGCGGGTCCGTGACGACGGCACGCTACGGGTCGACCTGGGCAAGGTGGGGGTCGGAACGACCCCCTATCGCCTCGTGATCCCCCATCAGGACCTGGTCCAGGACCGTTACCTCACGTCGATCTGGCGAGTGACGGGATACTCGACACCTCCTCGGACGATGCTGCCCGACATCCTCAATCGGCTGGTCCGTCCGCTCGGCATCCCCAAGGTCGAGTGGCCCGGTGTGGCCAGCGGGGAGACCGCGCGAGCCGTCTGCGTCGCTCGCGAACTGTCGGGGATGAAGCCCCGTCGGTCGAACCCGTCTCCTGCCCTGCGGGCGAAGTGGATGGGCGCGAAGCCGTTCCGCAAGGCGCCCAAGGGAATGGTCGACGGCGTCAACGTCGACATCACCTGCCAGGCCGCCTACTTCGTGAAGCGCGGCAAGATCCTCCGCGCGGTCCCGGTGTCGACGGGTCGGGCAGCCTTCCCGACAGGCCGCGGGACGTACCGCATCTACCGTGGTGTCAACGGCACCGAGACCTCGCTCCAGTTCCCCGACGACCACTGGAACATGTACCGCTCGCTGTACTTCAACGGCGGTG
This sequence comes from uncultured Micrococcales bacterium, assembly GCA_903915555.1. Lineage (GTDB taxonomy): Bacteria > Actinomycetota > Actinomycetes > S36-B12 > CAIWTL01. Next base: position 1,404 of record CAIWTL010000222.1, read on the forward strand.
AGGCGTTGCACGGTTCCTGGTCCGACGAGTACGTGCTCACCTATCCCGACTCGCACGGCTGTGTGCGCATGCTCCACCGCGACGTCGACTGGCTGTGGTCGAACGGGTGGACCGTCGGCACGACGGTGCGTGTCTATGGTTCCTGGAAGTGACCGCCTGAGGGATTCCCGGGTTGGCCGCCTGACCACTCCGCGGCGACCCGGGGGCACATCGGGGTCTCGGGGGATAGTCGGAAGAGGTCGTCGACGCAGGTCCCGAAGACCGCAGCGATCCGCAGTGCGGTGACCACTGACGGAGCGGTACGGCCGCCTTCGATCGCGATGATCGTCTGACGGGTCGTCCCCACCCGGTCGGCGAGCTCCTGTTGGGTCATCTCGCCATGGATGAACCGCAAGTAGCGGATGCCGTTGTCCACGTCCGCCTCCTCCCGGGTCGGTCATCGGTCGTGCTGCTCACCGACGATGTACCCGCGAAGGGATGCCCCCACCGTCCTGCCGAAACGATCCGGCCGATCGCCGTCGAGTCCCGACCGCCGGCCCATCACCCTGGCGCCTTCCTTGCGCCTCCCCCGCCTGCCCGTGCTACCGACCCCCTCGACCCCCCCGAGCCCGAAAGAGTCGCATGCGACTGGAGCGGACCGTGGCGACTGAAGCAACAGTCGCCACGCTCCCCTCCGGTCGCCTCCTCGTAGTTCGTCCGGGGAGACAGGGTCCCCCCTGTGAAGAGCCGGACGGTCCAAGTGCGCCGCCTTCGACACGGCGAGCGCGTGGAGCTGCATGACACCGGGCCACTCACCCCGCAGCGATTCCCCGGTGGCATTCTCCTCGTGCGCCGACGTGCGCTTCTAGGGCGCCGCACCCGACCACGCGGCAGCGGCCCGGGGGCACGGTTCGCTGTCGGAAAGGTGGAAGACATCGTCGACACACGCGCCGAACACCGATGCGATCCGCAGCGCCGTCGTCAGGGACGGGTCGTTGTGGCCCTGCTCGATGGCGATGACGGTCTGCCGGGTCACCCCGACGCGACGCGCGAGGTCCGCCTGTGTCATCTGTCCGTGGGCGAAGCGGAGGTACCTGATCGAGTTCTCCATTCTGCTTCACCTCCTCACTCCCGGCCTGCCCACGCCGGCCCTCCCCACACAGGCGGCGATGACTCGTAACACTCCTCTGACATTTCCTTCGGCCGACCGCAGGTCTGCCCCGTGCGGGGCTGATGTGTGGTGGTGCGGGTCATTTCCGGGGTTGCGGGGGTGATCTGTGGTCGGTCGCTGGGACCGCGAGTCTGCCCCGGCTCGGCCGGGACTCGGTCGGGGGTTGTCGCTGGATGGGTCTGTGGGTTTGTGTCGGACCCTCTTGGTGGAATGGGTCATGGCCCGGAAATCACGCTCGAAGCCCGCGTCGCGATCGACGTTGCGCGGCTCGGCGGCGCGGGCTGCGACGGCGTGTGATTCCCGGGCGCGGCAGGTGGATCTGGATCCCCGGATCGGGTTCGCGTTCCCGTCGCCGGCCCCTATCGCCGGCACCTCGTCGAGCCGTTCGACTGACTCGGCTGGCGGATCGTTGACCGGTTACGTGGAGGCTGGGGTGGCGGCTGCGTTGTGGCGGGTGCGTCGTCCGGGGTGGACGCAGGCCGGCTGGTGGGACACGGAACTACGCCCGGAGGTGCGGGTGTTGTTGTGGGTGCCGGTGGGCCGGGAGCTGCAGGACCACCTCATCGCCCTGGGTCGGGCTGATTCTGTTGCGGGCTACGCGCGTGGGCATTGCCCGTTCGACCACACCACAGCCAGTCTGGCGGACCGGGTCGGGGTGCCGGGTAGTCCGTGTGCGTGTCAGGTCATCACGGTCGCGGCGTGGGCGGCGGTGGCGTCATGGGTGAGCGCGTGCGCTGACCGGGCCGTGGTCGACACCGCAGGCACGAAACCTGTCGAGGAGTTGATTGTTCCCACCCGCCCGGACCTGGGAACCATCACCGACCCCGCGGTCGAAGACCTGGCCACGGCGTTGCGGGTGTCCCCAGGCAGTGCCCGGCACCGCCTGACCACCCTGCGGCGGGTCCACGCCCTGCCCAGACTGCGGTTCGCCGTAGCCCAAGGCCTGATGATCGGCTGGCATGCCCAGGTCCTGACCAGCGACCTACGCCACCTGCCCCCGCAGGCCCGGCAGCAGGTCATCGACGCCGTACTGGATCGGGTGCGTGCCCGCCGGCGTCGGGGGT
>CAIWTL010000223.1 GCA_903915555.1 uncultured Micrococcales bacterium
CGCACCCGACGCGACGGACGCGAACCCCGCCGCCTCGCGGAAGAGGCCCGACCTCAGCCCCGGGGGCCGCATGGCCCGCTTGACCGCTCGCACGGCGGCGGGGTTCCAGCGGGTGGCCCGGTCAGCGATGTCGAGGGCGGTGGCCATCGGGTCCGCCGACACGGCGTCGACCAGTCCTGCATCGCGTGCCTCGTGCGGTGACAGGACCCGGGCTTCGAGCACCATGGCCCGGGCACGAGTTGTTCCCACCGCTGCCATCAGACGTTGGGTCCCACCGGCGCCCGGCGGGATTCCGGCCGTCAACTCGGGAAGGCCGATGCGGTACGGGCCGTCTGCCATGACGCGGATGTCACATGCCAGCGCCAGTTCGCACCCCCCGCCCTGGGCGTCCCCGTCGATCGCGGCGATGACGACCTGCGGGATACGTCCCAGTCCCGTGAGCATTCGATGGGTCTCGGCCAACTCGACGAGTCCCCCTGCCGGGGTCACGGACACCAGCCTCCGCAAGGGTCCGACACGTGCGGCCAGCGCCGCGGCCGCCACACCCACGAGGGCCACCGGGTAGGGCGTGGCGACTCCGAGCCGCTCACTTCCCGCGAGGATGTCGTCGATCAGGTAGTGCGGGACGAAGACCCCGCGCCGGGGACCGGTCAGCACGACGGCACGGATGTCGGGTGCCCGGTGGAGCGTCGGGACGAGGGTGCCCAGATCCGCGATGACGCCCGCGTCGAGCAGATCGGTGGGAGGGTTCCGGACGCGCACGACGAGGACCGCTCCGCGCCTCTCGAGGGCGAGCGTGGCGAGGCCCATGTCGGTCACGTCCGCGTGTGACGGATGGCGGAGAGGACCGCTTCGTTCCACAGGTCCAGACTCGTGTCGGGAAGGTATACGTCGATCACCCGTCGGCGGGCGGCTGCGCCGATGCGGTCACGCGCCTCGTCATCGGCCAACAGGCCGTTCAGGCTGGTGCCGAATGCCTCGAGGTCGCGGGGATCGGCGACGAGTACACCCGACACCTGGTCGTCGATCTGGTCGGCAATGCCACCCACCGCCGACGCCAGCACCGGTCGCGCCTTGAACATGGCCTCCGTGACCGTCAGGCCGAAGCCCTCCGCCAGTGACTTCTGGGTCACCACGGCCGCGTGGCGCTGGATCGCATTGACGAGTGCGCCGTTCTCCTCCGGGTCGTCCATGGGGAGGCTGACGAGGTGGATCCGGCGTCGGGCCTCGTCGGGCAGCGTCCGCCACCGGGCGATGATCCCATCGAGCACCGACTGGCCCTCGGGGTCGTCGGACACCTGTGCGGTCGAGGGGCCCACGAGCATCAGGTGGGCGTCGGACTCGGGGACCACGTACTCGGCGAACGCCTCCATCACGCCGGCCATGTCCTTCAGGGGGTCCCATCGCGACACCTGCACCACCAGCGGGGTGTCGGCAGACGGCGGCTCACCTTCACGCACGACCTCGGCCTGGATCGTGAAGGGTGACCGGGTGCCGTCGGCTCTCGCGAACGTCACCCCCCCGAAGCCCGGCCCGGCGATGACGCCGGACCCCGACAGGGCTCCGAGGATCTCCTCCTCGGAGAGTTCCTCGTTCTTGGGCGCGAGGGGGTCGATGGACGGCTTGATGATCCGGAGCCGGTCCGGGGCGACCCAGTCCGGGGCGTAGCTGGGACGGGTGAAGACGTACTCGCCGACGTTGCCGTAGAGGAACTGTCGGAGGAACTCCCACGCCTCCTCCGTGTAGAGGTTGTCGTGGTCGACACCGACATGACACCGCCACACGACAGGGACGCCGCGTTCCGTGAGCATCGCGGCCAGCGGAGCGGTCTGGGGGTCGTGCAGGATGACCACGTCGCCGGGCGTGATGTTGTCGAGCAGTGTCTGCACGTTCTGCTCCGCCACCCGCTGCATGATGGCCGCCTCCTCGGCGCCCAGATGTCCGTCATCGCCCTTGTTCCCGTGGAGTCGATGGTGGAGACGCTTGGTGAGAGCGAAGAACTCCGGGTCCCCCTCCAGGACGAACCAGCGGGTCGGAAGACCTACGCCGAGGGTGAGGGGCAGAAGGACGTGGAGCATCTCGGCCACGCCGCCCCCGCTGGCGGTGGAGTTCACGTTGATGATCTGCGCACCGCCGCCCAACTGCTCCTTCATCCGCGGCACGACGCGCTCCTGCAGTCGCTCGATGCGCTCGGCGGGCACGACGGTCGCCAGGTCGGCGAGCCGGCGCGGCTTCAGGTCCACCTCGAACATTCCTGGCCTCCTGTCCCAGACGCAGCCCGGTGTCGCCCCGCGTCAGATCCTGGCGTCAATGCAACCAGATGACGAGTGGTTCGTCCTGCGGTACTTCCCTGACAGCGGGGTCGCCACGCTGCCATGATCCGTGTGCGACAGGAGGTGGTGCGTGGTCATCCCGATCGGCGAGGCGACCGTCGGCGACGGCGTGCTTCTTCAGATGCACCCCCTCGACTACACCCTGCTGTTCATCTACTTCGCCTTCGTTCTCGGCATCGGCTGGATGGTCAAACGCTCCATCAGGTCGAGTGAGGACTTCTTCCAGGCGGGCCGCTCGATCCCCGCGTGGATCGCCGGCCTCGCGTTCATCAGCGCCAACCTCGGAGCCATCGAGATCCTGGGCTTCGCCGCCAACGGGGCCCAGTACGGGTGGGCAAGCGTCCACTACTACTGGGTGGGCGCGATCCCCGCGATGGTATTCCTGGGCGTCGTGATGATGCCGTTCTACTACGGCTCGAACATCAAGAGCGTGCCCGAGTACCTGCGGCGCCGGTACAACAACTCCACGCACGTGGTCAACGCGTCATCCTTCGCGCTGTCCGCGGTCCTGATCGCGGGAGTGAACCTGTACTCGCTGGCGATCGTGCTGCGCGCGCTCCTGGGGTGGAGCCTGCCCCTGGCCATCACGGTGTCCGCCGTGCTCGTCCTGGCCTACATCCTGGCGGGCGGCCTGACGGGTGCCATCTACAACGAGGTCCTCCAGTTCTTCGTGATCATCGCCGGACTCATCCCGTTGACCATCGTCGCCATCGCCGCCGTCGGTGGCCCGGGTGAGGCGATCGAACGACTCAAGGACTACCCCGAGTACTGGTACCACCCGTGGTCGGGCACCTCCATCGACGCGGCGGCAGTGGACCCGCAGACGGCCAATCCCATCGGGGACTGGGTCGGGATCATCCTCGGCCAGGCCTTCGTGCTGTCCTTCGGGTACTGGACGACGAACTTCGCCGAGGTCCAGCGGGCGATGTCGGCGAAGAACCTCAACAGTGCCCGCCGGGCACCGATCATCGGTGCGTTCCCCAAGATCTTCATCCCCTTCATCGTCATCCTGCCGGGCATCGCGGCGGCCATGCTCATCCCCGAACTGGGCACGGGGGACGACCCCAGCACCACCTACACCAACGCGATCCCCCTGCTGATGGGCGATCTACTGCCCGTCGGTGTGCTGGGGGTGGCCGTCACCGGTCTGGTCGCGGCCTTCATGGCCGGTATGGCGGCGAATGTCAGCAGCTTCAACACGGTGATGACCTATGACATCTGGCAGCAGTACATCGCGAAGGCCAAGCCGGACCGTTACTACCTCAACGTCGGCCGCACTCTCACGGTGTTGGGGGTCGTTGCGGGGATCGGGACCGCCTTCATCGCCGCGAACTACAACAACATCAACGAGTACCTGCAGACCCTGTTCTCGTTCTTCCAGGCACCGGTCTTCATCACCTTCATCCTCGGCATGTTCTGGAAGCGCACCACCCCGTGGGGCGGCTTCTACGGCCTGGTGTCCGGAATCCTGGGCGCAGGGGCCGTATGGGTGTATGCGGTCGCCGTCGACCCCGAATTCTTCCGCTCACCGTTCCAGCAGGCGATGTGGATGGGAATCGTCGCGGGAGCCGTCGACCTGGTCGTGACGGTGGCTGTGTCCATGAGGACCACACCGCTGCCGGACTCGGCGCTGGTGGGCCTCGTCCAGGGCCTCGAGGTCAAGGACGAATCGGACTCCGCGAGCACCGTGTGGTTCAAGAAGCCCGAGATCCTGGGGGTCGCCGCGATCGTCCTCGCCCTGTCCATGTACCTGCTGTTCGTGTTCATCTAGGAGTGCAGACATGAGCGAACCCCGGACACCCGACACGCCCGTACCGGCCACGCAACCGCCGGAACGTCGGGCACGCCTGCTCGACCTGCGGTTCGTCATCTCCCTCATGTTCGCCATCTTCGGGATCCTGGTGACCATCGCAGGACTGACGGCGCCGCCCGACCAGATCGAGCGGGCCGCCGGGATCAACATCAGCCTGTGGACGGGGCTGGCCATGTTGGCACTGTCCGCCGGCATGGGCCTGTGGCTGGTCCTCGCGCCACCGGACGTCCCCGAGGGCCACGTGGTCGACGAGTCCGACCTCGAGGGCGGCACCTCCGGACAGCCGCCCGCTGCTCCCTAGACTGGTGGCGTGACGACGCTGCTGTACCTGCACGGCGTCGGTGACGACGGGACCCGGCGCGACTGGTGGGACGCGCTCACCCTGGCTGCCGACAGCCCGCTGCCGGGCGTCACGCTGATCGCTCCCGATTTCTCCGACCTGATCACGGTGCCCACGCACGAACTGCCGCGGCTGTCGCACCCCCCGCACACCCGCAGCCGGGCCGACGAATCCGACCGGCGACGTTTCCGGGCGGCGCAGGCACAGCGCCACGCCGACCTGGTGGCAGCCGGTTCGGAGGCGACCTGGCCCCATCCCCGCCGGGGGTTCGCCCGGATCCCCGGGGTCATCGACGCCATCGGCGAGAAGTTCGTCATGGGATTCATCTATGGAGACGTGGGCCGGTTCGTCGTCGAGGAGAATCGGCGCCGGGCCGTCCTCCGACGAGTCCTGTCGCAGTTGCCGCCGCACGGCGAGATCGTCGTCGTGGGGCACAGCCTCGGGGCCCTCGTCGCCCTGGACGTCATCAGGCACCTGCCCGACCGGATCGACGTCCCCCTGCTCGTCACCGCGGCCTCGGCGCTGGCACGACGCAACCTCCCCGAGGACCTGGCGTCGCTGAACGCCACGTTCCCCTACGACCGGGTCGGCGGGTGGATCAACATCTTCAACACCGCCGACCCCGTCACGCGGGGACTCCCCATCGGCCTGCGGTTCCCCCAGGCGATCGACGTCAGTGTGAGCGCCGGCTTCGCGCAGCACGCCCTTGCCTCGTGCCTGGCGGACCCCGGGGCCGCCCGGATCGTCGCCCGAAGCCTCCACGAGGCGGGGACCGCGATCACCCCCGCATCGAGTGACGCCGACCTCGATCTGACCCACGCCATGCGGCTGGTGTCCCTGCAACTGACGTGGCACCTGGAGCGGCTCGTCGCCGCCGATCCCGCCACCGAGGTGGGACAGCTGACCGAGTTCCTCATGGCACGGCGAGTCCTCGGGGAGGGGACCGCCCTGCGTGGCACGCCCGACCTTCTCGAGTGGGACCGCGACCACGCCCACGAGCTTCGCACCAGAATCGCGGAGGCGGACCTCCCCGCAGTGCTGGTGCACCTGGCGACGAACGATCCCTTCGCCGGACTGTCCGTCGGGGTTCCGGAGGCGGACCTGACGGCGGCCCGCCGACAGGTGGCGGCCGATCTCGGCGTTCCGCCGGCGTGGTTGGAGGTGGCCCGACGCAGTCACGCGGACGCGGGAACGGCGCTTCGGCCACTGAAACTGCGGCGCACCGCACCCCCGCCCGAGCCGTTGAGCGGTGACGACTCACGACTTGCCGCCAGCATCACGCATCGAGTGCGGGAGTCGCTGCGCCCGCTGGCCATCACCGAGGCGCCCGCGTCCCGGCTCCCGGAGGGACTCGGTGACATCCGCCCCGTCTGCCGGCAACTGATC
>CAIWTL010000224.1 GCA_903915555.1 uncultured Micrococcales bacterium
AGCCGCTGATGGCTGCCGGCTACGACTGCGCGTTCATCGGGAAATGGCACATGCCCGGCCAACTCCCCGATCTGCGGGGGGTCGACACGTTCATCACGTTCACGGCCGAAGAGGGTCAGGGGCAGTACATCGACAACCCACTGCTCATCGACGGTGTCCTGACCGAGCGACCCGGCACCTACATCACCGAGGATCTGACCGACCTCGCGCTCGAGTGGATCAACTCCCGGCCGCCGGGCAAACCGTACGCACTGTGGCTGGCCCACAAGGCGGTGCACCACCGGTTCGTGCCACCGGAGAAGTTCGCCGGGGCCCTCGACGACGTGGACCTCGGCGACCTGCCGCCGGAGTCGTTCGCGTTCCAGTCGCTGATGGACGAGAACATCTGGGAGGGGACGCTGGGCAACCTGCGCACCCTGTACCGCCGCTACAACGAGACCCTGCTGGGCCTCGACGACCAGGTCGGCCGGATCATCGACGACGTGGACCTGGCGGACACCTACGTCGTCTATACCAGCGACAACGGCTACTCGTGGGGCGAGCACGTCCTGACCGGGAAGCGGTGGGCCTACGAGGAGAACACCCGTGTGCCGTTCATCGCCGCTGGACCGGGGATCGAGCCGGGCACCACGACCGACGCCCTGATCCTGAACGCCGATCTGGCGCCGACGCTTCTCGACTGGGCCGGAGTCGAGCCCCTGCCTGACGCCCAGGGCCAGTCGGTCGCACGGGTGCTGGCGGGCCGGAAGGACGCCGTGCGCGATGAGTTCATGTACGAGTACTTCCCCGACTACCCGTACCACGTACCGGGCCTGCAGGCGGTGCGCGACGACCGCTGGCTGTACGTCGAGTACGACACCGGGCCAGCCCCGCAGTTGTTCGACATCGTCGCGGACCCCCGCACCCAGAACGACCTGGCGGCACAGAACCCGGCGAAGGCGGCCGAGATGGCCGCCCGATTGGAGAAGTTGCGCCAGCGGGTGGACCGGGGGGAGGTCGTGTGACGGCGGTCGACTCCCCGCCGACAGGCGACTCGCTGGACGCGGGAAACCGCGCCGGTTCGTTGGGTCTCAGCCTCATCCCCGCCGCCATCGTGATCGCCGCCTCCGCGTTCGTGGGCAGCTTCGCCGGTCATCCGGATCGACTCGGGGGCGCCTACCAGCCCCTGATGAACGCCGGTGTCCTGCTGCGCGGTTTCGGCATGTTCCTGTCCGTCGTGATCGTGTGGGGGGCACTCCGTTCCCGGGGGGCGTCGCGACCCCTGCTGGCGCTCGCGATCCTGTCGGGGCCGATCGCCTACGGGATCGTGGCCGCGATCGGGATGCTGGCCTACTTCCCGCCGGGCCAGGCCGCCTACTACGGCATCAATCCCATCTTCATCGCCACCATCGGCGGCCAGTGTGCCGCGGCAGCGGTCGCGGAGGCCGTCTGGCGGTGGCGCTCCCGGCGCCGCGGACAGGACCGGGGACGTCCCGTCACATGGCGGCTGGCGATGGTGTTCGTGGTGGGCCTCGCGGTGGTGTTCGGCACCGTCGTGTACGACGGCGGGGTCCCGTTCTTCTACGTGTACCAGCGCGGCTATCTGCTGCTCTTCACGTGACCGCACAGGTTTGACGCGTCACGACCCGGGAGCGGGCAGCGTCTGACCCGACACAGTCGCCACCTGCCAGTTCGTCCACACGGTGTCGCTCGGGTCCGACGAGTCCACCCCGCAGTCCTGCACGGTGAGCACGTTCTCGGACTCACTCGGGTAGTTCCACTGGTTGGGGATGGCGAGACAGTTGCCCGTGTCGGACCAGTAGCCCCGAACGGTCATGTCTCCCGGGAACGACCACTGCGAGATGTCGTCGATGGGGCAGCCACTGGTGAACTCCGTAGTGAACATGTCCAGCCCGAGGCAGTACGTGTTCAACCCACTGCCGGGATCCGTGTAGGACGACAACAACAACCCCGTGTTCGGCGTTGTGCCCTCCGTGTCGTACCCGAAGTTGCCGTTGCCACAGTCATCAGTGACCGACCAGCCCAGATCGGTCGGTGTCTGCGCGATGCAGACACTGGTGTCCTCGTGGGGATAGAGGTCGAAGGCACCGGACGGAGCACTGCCGGACGGCAACGCGGACCAGATGGCCTGACCCGAGGCCTGCTGCGTGTACATACCGTCGTCGACCAGCAGGTAGGGACTGCCCCCCGCTGGCGCGGATGCCGGGGCCGGGGACAGCCAGATCGGACTGTCGTCGGAGTCATAGAGGCCGAGGACGCCATCCTCGGTGACCTTCGCGTAGGCCACGTCCTCACCGTCGGTGTTGCTCCACCACGGCACCTGGGTCGGCGTGGTCGGATAGTCACCGCCGGTGTAGAGGACGGTGTTGCCGTCCGGTTGTATGTTCATGGCTTCGGACCCATCCGGGGACCAGAC
>CAIWTL010000225.1 GCA_903915555.1 uncultured Micrococcales bacterium
CCGGGGGTGTCGGCGCTGCGACGTGCAGCCCTGGCCACTGCAGATCTGAGGGCGCTCGACACCGAGAGCAACCGCCGGGTCGCCGCGGCGATGGCTGAGCGAATGCGCCGGCGCACTCCGTCCCTGACGGCCCGTGAGGCCGACCGGGTGGCCCAGGTGGCCGTCGGGAGCAGCATCGCTGTCCTCGACGACGCCTGCGACGGCGAGCGGATCGACCGGCGCAAGGTCGAGGAGTTGAAGACCCTCCTCATCGGCTACCTGGCGCCGCATCTCGACACCTGAGCGTGCGGGGTAGCGTCGGATCATGGCGATGAACCCCGCGGACGACCTGATCGTGGCCGTGCACCAGTTGGAGGAGCCGGCGTCCCGGCTGCTCCCCGAGTCCGTGTGGGACTACGTCTCGGGAGGGGCAGGCGACGAGACCACGCTCACCGACAACCGTCAGGCGTGGGCGCGCCAGAAGCTGGCCCCGCGTACCCTCGTCGACGTCTCCGACCTGGACACCTCCGTCTCGGTGTTGGGGCGACGCTGGCCGCACCCCATCGCGATCGCCCCGACCGCCCGCCACACCGCGTATCACGACCGTGGCGAGGTGGCCACGGTCGCCGGTGCCCACGCCTGCGAGGCCCGCTACGTCCAGAGCTCGCTGGGCGGCACACCACTCGACGTGGTCGGTCACACCTGCCGGGAACTCGGTCAGGACTGGTGGTTCCAGCTCTACGTGCAGCGCGACAGGGGCTTCACCCGGGACCTCGTGGCGAAGGCGGTGGCGGAGGGGGCGTCGGCCCTGGTGCTGACCGTCGACACCCCCACCCTGGGCGCCCGTGACCGCGACAAGCGCAGCAACCTGGGGTCGCCCGACGGTGTTCAGTACCCGATCCTCGCCGATGCCCCGTTGAGCACGCAGGACGACGTCCCGGCCCATCGCCGCGTCTTCAACCCCCTTCTCGCCCCCGACATCACCTGGACCGACCTGGAATGGCTCATCGACCTCAGCCCGGTGCCGGTTCTCGTCAAAGGCGTCCTGCGCCCCGACGACGCCCAGCGGTACGTGACGACCGGTGTCGGCGGAATCGTGGTCTCCAACCACGGTGCCCGGAATCTCGACACGGTTCCCGCCACGGCCGACGCCCTCGGCGTCGTCGTGGACGCGGTGGACGGGGCCGTCCCCGTCCTGGTGGACGGGGGAATCCGCCGGGGCACGGACATCGCCAAGGCCCTCTGTCGCGGGGCCACCGCCGTCCTGGTGGGGCGACCCGTCATCTGGGGTCTCACGACCTACGGCAGCGCCGGCGTCAGCCATGTCATCGACATCCTGCGGACGGAACTCGAGATGGCCATGGCTCTGCTGGGGGCGCCGAGGCGGGAGGACCTCACCCCGGATCTGCTGTGGCCCCCCGGCCGTGATGGTTCTGTGACCTGATTCACCCCCGATTTCGCCGGTTCTCGGCACGTCGCCCGGACCGGCCCACCATGATCGGTCGTCATGAATTCGTTATCCGCACGCGCGAGCCGCGGTGCAGTCGCGGCCTTCGTCGTGGCCGCTGCGCTGGCGGCCACTCCGGTCGCCTCTGCTTCGCCGGCACCCTCCGCGCAGACGTCCGTGGTGGCGGCGCGCAGTCCCGAGAAGCGTGCGGAGATCCGCGGACTGCGGCAACAGGTGGTCGACCTCGCGGTCGGGCGCATGGGGTCGACCTATGTGACGGGTGCAGCCGGCCCGGACGCCTTCGACTGCTCGGGCCTCGTCATGTGGGTCTACCAGCAGCTGGGCTACTCCCTCCCCCACTTCTCGGGTGCGCAGATGGATGTCGCTGTTCCCGTGACAGGGAAACTGCGGCGGGGGGATCTGCTGTTCTACGGGCCCGACGGCGGCCAGCACGTGTCGATCTACATCGGCAAGGGGATGCAGGTGGGCGCCAACAATCCCCGCACCGGGATCGTGGTCGACGCGGTCGAGGGGACGTACTGGAGTGAGCGCTACGTCGGCGCCGGGCGCCTCATCCGCTGAGGCGCGTCACCGCGGCGCCGGGGCCTCCGGATCGATCTCGAAATCCTGGTCGTCACCCGTCTTGGTGTAGGGCTCCCGGGGATCCGGGGCCTGGGGGACGATCTCGCTGTCCTGCTGCTCGCCGAGCACCTCATCCGGGTCATCGGGGTTTCCGGAAATCGACATCCTGCCTCCTCACATCGCCACGAGCGTAGGCCGCGAGCAGCGGCGATGCGCGCGCATCACCCGGGGAGGTCCAGTTCCACTGTCCCCACCCTCCGGCCGTCCGACCGGTACGCCACCAGGGTGAGCCGACCACCCGGAGTGGCTCGTGGCACCGAGACCAGGAGCGAGGAACGCCCCGACGGTAGCGGGACGACCCCGGTGCGGCCCTGCGCCCCCAGCGACGCACGGGCGTCGTCGCCACCGCGCATCGCGTAACGGGGGGCGGCCAAGGCGGCTGCCGAGCCGGCGGCGGGCCGTCGGACGGTCAGGGTGACCCGCAGATCCTGCTCGGTGTTGACGTACTGCTGGTGAGCGGTCACGGCCATCCCCCCCACCGAGGCGCGAGCCACCGGGGCGGCGACGATCCGGTCGGCCAGTGGGCCGCCGGGACGCGACGTCCACGTGACCAGGCCGGCCCGGGCTGTATCGACATCGGTCAGGCGGTAGGTGGCGTCCGCGTACACCAGCACCGCCCCACGCTGCCCCAGTGTGAGCTGGGCTGACCCCGTGTCCTGTCGGCCCGCATCGAAGACTCGTCCCCAGTAGTCCGCATAACCGCGCGCGGGAGAGCCCGGCGCCGAGTTGGCGACCATCGTGGGGACGTCATTGGCGGCCCAGGCCTTCAGATAGGCGACCGTCGCCGGTGAGAGATCCGTGGCCTCCCCGGAATCCACACCCGACGCCGCGGACGACGGGGCAGACGCGATGTCCGGGGGCTGGGCGCCGGAGCAGGCCGCCACGACGACTGCCACGGTGGCCACGAACAGGGCAGCGTGCAGTTTCGGGGGTCCGAGCTCCCCGAGCCAGGGTCGGTTCACTCCAGATAGTCGCGCAGCACCTGGCTGCGGCTCGGATGGCGGAGTTTGGACATGGTCTTGGACTCGATCTGCCGGATCCGCTCCCGGGTCACGCCGTAGACCTTGCCGATCTCGTCCAGAGTCTTCGGTTGACCGTCGGTGAGTCCGAACCGCATCCGCACGACACCGGCCTCACGATCCGACAGGGTGACGAGCACCTGGTCGAGTTGCTCCTGCAGGAGCGTGAACGAGACCGCGTCGGCGGGCACGATCGCCTCGGAGTCCTCGATCAGGTCGCCGAACTCGCTGTCGCCGTCCTCCCCGAGCGGCGTGTGCAGGGAGATGGGCTCGCGCCCGTACTTCTGGACCTCCACGATCTTCTCGGGGGTCATGTCGAGTTCCTTCGCCAGTTCCTCGGGCGTCGGCTCCCGACCGAGATCCTGCAGCATCTGGCGTTGGACGCGGGCCAACTTGTTGATCACTTCGACCATGTGCACCGGGATGCGGATGGTCCGCGCCTGATCGGCCATGGCGCGCGTGATGGCCTGACGGATCCACCAGGTGGCGTACGTCGAGAACTTGTAGCC
>CAIWTL010000226.1 GCA_903915555.1 uncultured Micrococcales bacterium
CCGAACGACACCGAGCCTTTCCACAGAGCCCTCATTCCGACAGCATTGCGCCGTGGACCCCATGCTCGCCACTCCCGGACCCCTGCCCAGGGGTCCGGAATGGGCGTTTGAGGTCAAATTCGACGGCATCCGGTTGCTCGCGGACACCCGCAGCGGGCGCACCCGCCTGTGGAGCCGCAACGGCCGGGACCTCACCCGGGCGTTCCCCGAGCTGGCCGCGCTGCGGCGGGCGACCCCCGGCGGCGCGGTGCTCGACGGTGAACTGATCGCGGGCAACGCCAGGCCGCCGACCCTGCAGGCACTCGCGACACGGATCAACCGCACCACCGCCGACGCCTCTCTGCAACGCACATGCCCGGTCGTCTACATGGTGTTCGACGTCCTCGAGGTGCAGGGCCGCGACATGACGGACCGCCCCTTCGACGAGCGCCACGCCCTGCTGACCGACCTGCTCGACGACAGTGCGACCTGGCACGTGAGCGACGTGTTCGATGACGGCGCGGCCCTGTGGGAGGCGACAGCATCGGCGGGGATGGAGGGTGTGGTGTCCAAGCGCCGGACGTCGGTCTACCGGCCGGGGGTCCGTAGCCCCGACTGGATCAAGACGGTGCACCGATCCGCGACGGATGTCGTGATCATCGGGTGGCGACCCGAGGCGGGGGGACGACAACGGGTCGGTTCCCTGACCGTGGCCGTTCCGTCACCCGGTGGCCTGCAGTACGCCGGCTCGGTGGGGTCGGGCCTCACCGGACACCTGTCGGAGGCACTCCTGGCGGTGTTGCCGTCGATCGCACGGACGGACCCGCCGGTCGGCCTGCCCGACGGGGTGGATCCGTCGATCCGATGGGTCGACCCGGTGCTGGTGGCGGCCGTGGACCACCTCGGGACGACCAGGGACGGCCGCCTGCGGCAGGCGGCCATCTCGGCGCTGCGCCCCGACGTGACCGTGGCGGATCTGGCCGACGACCAACCGACGGACTTCCCCCGCACGGGGCCCGCATGAGCGCGCGCTCGGTGGAGGTGGACGGCCACACCATCCGCGTGACGAATCTGGACCGTGTCATGTACCCGGAGGCGGGCACGACGAAAGCCGAGGTTCTGCAGTACCTGCTGGCTGTGGCCTCCCTCCTCGGCACTGAGGTGCGCGACCGCCTGCTCACCCGCCGCCGATGGCCGCACGGCGTGGCCGAGGCGTCGTTCTACGAGAAGAACCTGCCCCGCGGCGCACCGGAGTGGATCCCGACCGTCACGGCCGGTCGCGACGCGGTGCGCTACCCCGTGCTGCGCGACGGGACACCGCGGGCCGCGCTGGCCTGGTTCGCGCAGCTCGGAGTCCTCGAGTTCCACGTGCCGCAGTGGCGCATCGTGGGCGACGAGCCGCTCCCCCCTGATCGGCTCGTCATCGACCTCGATCCGGGACCGCCGGCCGGCTTGGCCGAGTGCCGCGAGGTCGCACTGGCGGCGCGGGATGCGCTGGATGCCCTCGGCCTCCCGACGTTCCCCGTATTGTCGGGGAGCAAGGGGCTGCAGCTGTATGCGCCGTTGCCGGACGAGGGGCCCGTGACGCGGGGTATCACCCCCGACGGCGCGTCGGAGGTGGCCCGCTCCCTCGCGAGCGCACTCGAGGAGGGCCTACCGGAATTGGTCGTGTCACGCATGACCCGCTCCCTGCGCCCCGGCAAGGTCCTCGTCGACTGGTCCCAGAACAACGGCAGCAAGACGACGATCGCGCCCTACTCACCCCGCGGGACGGCGCTGCCCCACGTGGCAGCGCCGGTGACGTGGGCCGAGGTCGAGGACGGCGCCCTGCAGCAACTCACGATGACCGACGTGCTGGCTCGCGAGGGGTTGGGCTAGGCGCAGCAGGCACCCGACCATGACGACGGCGTGGGCCGTGGCGTCACCTCACCTTGGACTTCTTGTGCCGCGGCTTCTTGGTGCGGTCCTTGGCCGACGTGGCGCCGCGATCGGGCCTCGACGGCCGCCGCGGCCGGTCGCTGCCGCCGTCGGCGCGCTTCAGGTCGATCAACTGCCCCGAGATCCGGGTCCTGGCCAGCCTGTCCCGGGTCTCCTTCGACAGGGTCTCGGGCAGTTCCACGAAGGAGTGGTCACCGCGGATGTCGATGCGGCCGAAGTCCTCACGGCGCAGGCCACCCTCGTTGGCGAGCGCCCCGACGATCTGCCGCGGCTCGGCGTGCTGACGCCTGCCCACGCTGATGCGGTACCGCGCCAACGGTGGACCGGACCGTCGCCGCGACTCGCGGCCGTCGCGTTCCCGGCGATCGCCGCGTGTGCGCTGCGGGGGTTCCGCGTCGGGGTCGATCAACAGGGGCTTGTCCCCCTGGAGGACCAGGGCGAGAGCGGCCGCCACATCGACCTCGGGAACGTCGTGCTCCTGCATGTAATGGCTCACGACATCCCGGAAGAAGGAGATGTCCTCGGACTCGAGAGCCTGGGTGATGGCATCGTCGAAGCGCGCGAGGCGACTGCTGTTGATGTCCTCGGCCGTCGGGAGTGACATCTGGGTGAGGGGCTGTCGGGTCGCCTTCTCGATGACCTTCAGCAGGTACCGCTCCCGCGGCGTGATGAACGAGATCGCCTCGCCGCTGCGCCCGGCACGGCCCGTTCGGCCGATGCGGTGCACATACGACTCGGGGTCTGTGGAGATGTCGTAGTTGACGACGTGGCTGATGCGCTCGACATCGAGCCCACGGGCCGCGACGTCGGTGGCCACGAGGATGTCGAGCTTCCCGGACCGCAGGTGCTCGACGATCCGTTCGCGCTGGACCTGCGGAACGTCACCGTTGATGGCGGCGGCCGAGAACCCACGGGCCCGCAGCTTCTCCGCGAGCGTCTCGGTCTCGTTCTTGGTTCGGACGAACACGATCATCCCGTCGAAGTTCTCCACCTCGAGGATGCGGGTGAGCGCGTCGACCTTCTGCGGATAGGAGACGATCAGGTAGCGCTGGTTCGTGTTGGCCGAGGTCGTGGTCCGGCCCTTGATCGTGATCTCCTGCGGCTCCGTCAGGTAACGCTGGGCCAGCCGCTTGATGGCGGTCGGCATCGTGGCCGAGAAGAGAGCGACCTGCTTGTCGTCGGGCGTATCGGCCAGAATCGTCTCGACGTCCTCCGCGAAACCCATCTTGAGCATCTCATCGGCCTCATCGAGGACGAGGAAACGCAGGGCGCTCAGATCCAGGGTGCCCTTGTCGAGGTGGTCCATGATCCTTCCCGGCGTCCCCACGACGACTTCGACACCTCGGCGCAGCGCGCTGAGTTGGACCCCGTAGCCCTGGCCGCCGTAGACCGGGAGCACCCTGACGTCCGCCTTGCGCGAGGCGTAGCGCTCGAAGGCCTCACACACCTGCAGTGCCAGTTCCCGCGTCGGAGTCAGAACCAACGCCTGAGGTTGGGTGCGACCGGTGTCGGTGTCGAGCCGGTCGAGGATGGGCAGCGCGAAGGCCGCTGTCTTGCCCGTCCCGGTCTGCGCGAGTCCGACGACGTCGTCGCCGGCGAGCAGCGGCGGGATGGCAGCGGCCTGGATCGCCGACGGCGTCTCGTACCCCACCTCTGCCAGGGCTTCGAGCATCGGCCGACTCAGGCCGAGGTCGTCGAACAGGGGCGCGCCGGAACCGGCGTCATCGGGGGTCACCGTCCCGACCCTACCCGTCGGGCGGTGCGTCGTCAGACCTCGACGACGATGGGCACGATCATCGGCCGACGCCGGTGGGTCTTCGACACCCACCGGCCCACGACGCGGCGCACGACCTGCTGCAACTGGCTCACATCGGTCACTCCGTCGGCGAGCGCCTTCTCGAGCGCGCGGGAGACCTCGGGGCGCACGTCCTCGAACACCTCGTCGTCGTCGGCGAAGCCGCGCTCGTGCAACTCCGGTCCGGCGACGACGGTGCCGCTGGCGACGTCGACGGCGACGAAGACGGAGATGAAGCCCTCCTCGCCGAGGATCCGCCGGTCCTTGAGCTGCGACTCCGTGATGTCCCCGACGCTCGACCCGTCGACGTAGATGTATCCCACCGGGATCTGCCCCACCGCCGCGATGTCCCCCCCGACGAGGTCGACGACCGTCCCGTTCTCCGCAACGACCACGTGATCCGGCGGCACACCGGTGAGTTCGGCGAGCTCGGCGTTGGCACGCAGATGGCGCCATTCCCCGTGCACCGGCATCACGTTGCGCGGCTTCACGATGTTGTAGAGCGTGAGGAGTTCCCCCGCGGAGGCGTGACCCGAGACGTGGACGCGGGCGTTGTTCTTGTGGACCACATCGGCGCCCTGCTTGATCAGCCCGTTGATCACACGGTTGACGGAATTCTCGTTGCCCGGGATCAGCGACGACGCGAGCACCACCGTGTCCCCGGGGCCGACCTCGATCTCGTGATCGCGGTTCGCGATCCGGGACAGCGCGGCCATGGGCTCGCCCTGTGAGCCGGTGCAGATGAGGACGGCGCGGTCGTCGGGCAGCTCCTTCAGGTCGTCGACGCTGATGAGGGTGTTGCCGGGCACCTGCAGATAACCGAGGTCGCGCGCCACGTTCATGTTGCGCACCATGGAGCGGCCGACGAAAGCGGCCTTGCGGTTGTGGGCCACGGCCGCATCGAGCACCTGCTGGATGCGGTGCACATGCGACGCGAAGGACGCCACGATCAACCGGCCCTTCGCCTGGGCGAAGACGCGGTCGAGCACCGGGGCGATGTCACGCTCGCTGATGAGGAATCCGGGGACCTCCGCGTTGGTCGAGTCGACCATCAGCAGATCGACACCCTCGTCGCCCAACTGTGCGAAGGCATTGAGATCCGTCGTCCGGCCGTCGAGCGGCAGTTGATCGATCTTGAAATCACCGGTGTGGATGACGACCTGGTCGGGGGTACGGATCGCGACAGCGAGAGCATCGGGAATGGAGTGCGTGACGTTGAGGAACTCGACGGTGAAGGGGCTGACGCTGACCTCGGTGTCGGCCTGCACCTCCCGCAGATCGGCCTTGCGGCGGTGCTCACGCAGCTTCGCCTCGAGGAAGGCAAGGGTGAGTTTGGACCCGTAGATGGGGAACTGGTCGTGTTCCCGCAGGAGGAAGGGAACCGCACCGATGTGGTCCTCGTGACCGTGGGTCAGCACCAGCGCGACGACGTCGTCCCAACGGTCGTCGAGGTAGCTGAAGTCCGGCAGGATGAGGTCGACGCCGGGCTGCTGCTCCTCGGGGAACAGGACCCCGCAGTCGACGATCAGCAACTTGCCGTCGTACTCCAGGACCGTCATGTTGCGGCCGATGGCACCCAGACCGCCGAGGGCCACGATGCGCATACCGTGGCGCGGCAGCGGCGGGGGCGGACGCAGGCTCACAGTTCGAACCCCCCGGCCTTCAGGTCACCGCGCAGGATCTCGCGCTGGGCATCGTCCGCCGGGACAAGCGGAAGGCGCAGCGCGCCTCCCCCCGGCCGTTCGAGGAGGTCGAGCGCGGCCTTGACCATGATGACTCCCTGGCTCCGGGTCATGATGCCGGTGATCACCGGCATGAGGGACAGGTTGATGGAGGCAGCCGTCCCGACGTCGCCCGCCAGCCAGGCGGAGGTCATCGCCGCGAGCCGGTCGGCCACCACATGCCCCACGACGCTCACGAGACCCACGGCCCCGATGCTGAGCAGCGGGAGGTTGAGACCGTCGTCGCCGGAGTACCAGGCGAGCGAGCCCTCGGTCTCGCTCATGACCCGCGCCGCCGCGAAGGGATCCCCCTTCGCATCCTTGTTGGCCACGATGCGGGGATGCTGCGCGAGACTCACGAGGGTCTCGTGGGAGAGTTCCACTCCGGCGCG
>CAIWTL010000227.1 GCA_903915555.1 uncultured Micrococcales bacterium
ACGCTGTACATGCGGGTCTCGTCACTGCAGTAGCCCGAGGGCATCGTGCCGCCGATGTCGACGACGACAGGGTCACCGTCCTGGATGACACGGTCGCTGACCTCGTGATGGGGGCTGGCGCCGTTCGGCCCGGAACCCACGATCACGAAGTCAGTCCTGGCATGCCCGGCCTCGATGATGGCCCGGTCGATGTCGGCTGCCACCTCACGCTCGGTCCGGCCCGCACGCAACCACTCGGGCACGCGCGCATGCACCGCGTCGATGGCGGCACCGGCTTCCCGCAGCGCTTCGATCTCCTCCGGTGACTTGCTCATCCGCAGCGAACCGATGACCGGCCCGGCCAGCGCCATGGGCGCCCCGTCGAACGCCGCGGCGAAGCGCAGGGACTTCTGCGCCCACATGTGATCGTCCACGGCCACGCTGCTGATGGGTCCCACCATCTGCGCAGTCTTGGCGTACGGATCCTCCGTCTCGGACCACGGCAGCAGGTCGAGTCCAAGTCGCCCCACGGGCGACGCCTCGGCGGCGGCGATCTCCAACTCGGGCACCACGAGGAAGGGCTCCCCCGCGTCACGCATCACCAGGCAGGTCAGCCGTTCCAGGGGGATCGCGTCATATCCGGTCAGATAGCGCAGATCGGGCCCGGGCGACACGAGCATGCACGTCCATCCCTGGGCCTGCATTCCCTGCTGGGCCGCGATCAGCCGCTGTTTCAGGTCGTCGTCGGACACGGGAGTGGTTGCCATGGGGCCACGGTAGTCGCTGACCCACGCGGGCGGCATGATGGCCACGTGAGCGACCGACCCCGCCTGATGCTGCTCGACAGCGCCTCCATGTACTTCCGAGCGTTCTTCGGGGTACCGGACCGTTTCCACGGCGCGGATGGCACGCCCACCAACGCGGTGCGCGGCTTCGTGGATGCCATCGCCCGATGCATCACCGAGTTCTCCCCGGACGAGCTGATCGCCTGTTGGGACGACGACTGGCGGCCGGAGTTCCGCGTGGCGCGGATCCCGACCTACAAGGAGCACCGCGTCGCCACCCCGGCTGTGACCGCCGACGAGGCCGACGAGGAGGAGGTCCCCGACGCACTCCAGGTCCAGGAGCCGGTGATCAGACAGGTGTTGGCGGCGGTCGGCATCGCCCGGGTGGGGGCACCGGGCTTCGAGGCCGATGATGTGATCGCGCAGTTCACGCGGTGCCATGACGGCCCCGTGGACATCGTCTCCGGCGACCGGGATCTGTTCCAGCTGGTCGAGGACAGCCGTCAGGTGCGGGTCATCTACACCGGCAAGGGCATGAACAAGTTGCAGTTCGCCACCGACGGATGGCTGCGGGACAAGTACGGCGTCACCGGAGCCGGATACGCCGACATGTCCCTGATGCGCGGGGACGCCAGCGACGGCCTGCCGGGAGTGCCGGGAATCGGGGAGAAGACCGCGGCGGAACTGGTGAACCGCTACGGGGACCTCACCGGCATCATGACGGCCGCGCGCTCTGAGGACCCGTCGCTGCGCCCGACGCTCAGGCGGAAATTGCTCGATGCCGCCGGCTATATCGAAGCGGCGGGACCCGTGGTCCGACTGGATCATCAGGTGGATGTGCCCCCGGTGGACGCAACACTGCCCGCCACGGCAGCGGACCCTCCCACGTTGGTGGACCTGTGCGACCGCTACGACCTGGACGGCCCCGTGAACCGACTGCTGGCGGCCCTGGGGACGTCGACCGTCACGTGACGGTGACAGCCACCAGCGGAGACACCTGGGTCACACCCGAGAAGGCGATGTTGATCTCCTCCACCGGCCACTGCCAGCTGTAGTTGGTGGCGTTGTCGTACGGCGTGAACAGCGACGTCGGCCAGCCGGTGTGGTTGCCCGGCATCGGCCAGCCGGTGTTCACGATGCCACCTTGGCTGTTGGTGGTCGTTCCGAAGATGTCGGAGTTGCCGGTGCCCGCGGGCTGCGTGACCGGCAGACCCGGGAACGACGCGAGCGGCGTGGCGCTGCAGCCCCACCGGCTCGGCGTGCTGGACACACCCTTGAGAGTGACGTACGAGACATCGGTCGTGCTGATGGTGGCGCTCACGTCGTCCTGGGTCAGCGAGGCGACCTGGGTGCTGCTGCCCGGGCCCAGATCGGGATCCTGTGGCTGCGGGTTGCTGCCCGTCAGAGCGGCCGGATCGAACGACTCCGCGTCGTAGACGAAGTTGTCGTTGTCGTCCACGGCGAAGAAGTTGATCTGCCACTGACCCGTCGCCTGCGACTGGGCACTGACCGCCTCGCCGAGTTCCGTCGAGTAGGTGCTCGCGCCTGGCCCGAAGGGGATGTTGAGTTGGGTGTCGAGCTTGCTGAGGTCGCACGTCAGCTGCGTCTTGGTGTCGCCCCCCTGTTGCACCTGCTTGGCGGTCGCCACGGGTGCGTTGTCGATCGCCAGCCCTGTCGTGAACTGGGGAGTGCTCAGGTAGGTCAGCTGACCGAACAGCGTGCCGGGCGGGTTGTAGTTCTGGAAGTACGGGTACTCGTTCTCGAAGTCGGCCGAGCAGTTGCTCCATACCCCCGCGTCACTACGACACCAGGCATCACCGGGTGTGCCGGGGTTGGGGCCGATGTTCTGGAACAGGCCACCCTGGAAGGTCGCCGCCCCCCCGGTGTTGCTGCCCGACGACGCGTTGTTGCTGACCATGTAGGCCGGCTGGCCGCCGTTCCAGTAGTACGTCGCCGAGGTCTGCGCTCCCAGCATGGGCTGCAGGGAGCCGTACACGAAACCGCACCACTCGAGCTCCTGCGCACCGGCGCCGGACGGAGTGGGGCTGGGGCAGGAGGGCGGATCTGGATAGGAGTACACCTGGGTCCCGACCTGCAGCGGCTGTCCGTCCCAGGCGCCCGCACCGGTGACGTTGGGCGGCTGCGTGACGTTCCAGCCCGCCGGATCGGTCCAGGTGGCGGACGCCACGCTCTGCGCGTTGGACGTGCCGAAGCCCGTGACGGTGGACGTCACGGCGAAGGTCTGCGGGTATGTCTCGACCTCGTTGCACGTGGAGGTGTCACCCAGCCCTTCGAAGAAGTCGATGAGGAACGTCGCCGCGGCCTGTTCACCGGCGGCCATGGCACCCGCTTCACTGTAGGTGCCGGCGGAGGCGGCCGAGATCAACAGGCTCTGGCCGGCCGCGGTGGCGGACCCGACGAGATCCTTGGTGAGACCACCCTGCGTCCCGGGGGCATTCATGCCGCTCGTGGCGCCCTGCAGTCCCGCCCACTCGCTGCTGGTGGCGCTGTCGGACGCACCCGTGGGCTGGCCGCCGTTGAACTCGTAGGTGGCCGAGAC
>CAIWTL010000228.1 GCA_903915555.1 uncultured Micrococcales bacterium
CGGGCCGGGGAACAAACCGGGCAAGGGGTGAACGCATTGGTCATGCGCGTGCCCCGTTGCACCAACCGGTCCAGGTTGGGGGTGCTGAGGAAGGGGGGATGGTCGGGGTTGTAGCTGACGTGGTCCCAGCGGTGGTCGTCGCTGACGATCACGACGAGGTTCGGGTGGTTCCCGCCGGCGTCTGTCACCGGCACCGCGACCGGTCGGCCGCCGGTCTGCTCCGGTGCCGCGCACGCCCCGACCCCGGCGACGCCCGCCACGCCGAGTACCCCCGCCAGGAAACCCCGCCGCGACGGCCGAGGCGGCGGTCCGGCGATGGGCATGTCGCGAGTCTAGGGCGGGTCGGTTCAGATCGTGTCAACGCGAGGTGATCATGCCGTCGGAACCGCATACGCTGCACCCATGTCGCGAATGCTCCCCCTCGGTGTCGGCGCCGCAGTTGCTGCGGTCGGTCTCTCCGGTCTCTCCGGTGTCTCCCTCGGGTCGACCGGTGGTCACGCTGCCGCGCTGCCCCCCGTGGACGGGGTCCCCCAGGCCACCTGCTTCTGGTTCGGTCCCATGGGCATCGACGACCCTGTCACCAACCTCGCCTATCCGGAGGAGAACGTCCTCTACTGGGGGGCGCGGTTCCGGATGCCTGCGGGATCGACCATGCGCTTCGAGGGCCGCTACCCGCACGCCCGCTACATGTCGCTGAACTCCTACGGTGTGGTGGAGGGGGTCGAGCACGCCGCCGTCGACGCGCTCGAAGACACGGCCATCCGCCCCGACCGGGGCAGTGTCAACCCCTATGACATCGGTGCCGACCGATATGCGCCCCGCCGCTCCTACACCGTGCGCATGACGGAGGGACAGGCTTCCCGCGCGCGCAACGTCCTGGACGCCCCGACCACGAACGCCGGAGCGGTCCAGGAACTCATCTACCGCGTCTACCTCCCCGACGCCCCGCGGGACCGGCGTCCCCGGTC
Source organism: uncultured Micrococcales bacterium (assembly GCA_903915555.1). GTDB lineage: Bacteria > Actinomycetota > Actinomycetes > S36-B12 > CAIWTL01. The sequence goes on from CAIWTL010000228.1 coordinate 969, forward strand.
CCTGCCCCGGCCCGTCCTGCGACTGGCGGATGGCACGGAACTGCGCGGCTCCGGCCTGTGCGACGCCATCAACGACCCGCAGCGCTACTTCTCCTTCCGGACGATGCCCCCCGCCGTCTACACCGGGTTGGTCAACACACCCGGCGCGGACCCGGCGACGAATCCGTCGTACTCGCCGGTGCGTTGGGAGCGCTTCTTCAATCAGCCGTTGGCGCTCTCCGTCTACCGCCTGCTCACCCCCTCCGCTGACCGGCGGCTCGCGGATCTCGCGCTGGGGGACATCGGCGGGTACTACGACAACCGCAATGTGCGCTACTCCGTCGGGCCCATCAACGCCGCCTACGGCAAGGTCCTCGTTCTCCGGGGGAAGTTGCCGCGGACACCGCGCACCGGCCCCGAGGTGAGACGGATGCAGGGTGGGCAGATGCGTTACTGGTCCATCTGCGAGAACGGATCACCCGTCGAGACAGACGGCATCGACTGTGTGTCCGACGCCGATCTGCGGCCGTTGCTCGAGAAGGACCGGCGCTACACGGTGGTGGTGAGCCGCAGGATCGACCGGCCCGACAACGCCCTCCGCCGATGCGGCGTGGCGTGGCTGAACTGGGGTGACCGCGACGACATCACCGGTCGTCAGACCGGCACCCTCCTGTTGCGCAACCTCGACGCCGACCCGTCGTTCCCCCGGTCGCTGCAGAAGGTCGGCGTCGACGACGTGGACGTCCTCAGCCGCTTCAACACTCCGGAGAAGAAGATCCTCGGGCCGTACCAGCCCGTGGGTCGTTACACGTCGACCAGCGGATTCGAGGATCGCGGCTGCCCCGGCGCGCAGGCGCCGGGGCGGGGCTGAGCCCGGATCCACCGGTCCCGGGCTGAGCGAGGTCAGCGGTCGGAACTCCCCGACCCCGAGGTGCGGCGCGCCATGAGGCGGCGGACCAGCGGTCGGGGCAGGTACTGCACGGCCAACCCCAGGGCCTCGTACTGGCGCCCGGCCACACTGATGATTTTGCCCTTCCGGGAATCCTCCAGAGCCTCCCGCACGACGTCGTCGGCGGACAGCCACATCCAGTCCGGGACCCCCGACATGTCCATCTCGGCCCGCTGATGGAATTCGGTCCGGGTGAAGCCGGGGCACACTGCGGTCGCGGTCACACCGCTGCCGGCCAGGTCACCGGCCAGTCCCTCGGTGAAGACCGTCACCCATGCCTTCGCGGCACTGTAGGTGCTCCCCGTGAGCCAGCCGGCGATGCTGCTCACGTTCAGGATCCGACCGGAGCCGCGCGTGACCATCGCGGGCGCCGCGGCGTGGCACAGGCGCATCACGGCCGTGACCATCACGTCGATGATCGCCTGTTCGTCGGCGATGTCACTGCTGAGGAAACCCTCCTCGATACCGAACCCGGCGTTGTTCACCAGGACCTCGACCGGATGCCCGGGATCGGTGAGCCGCTCGGCGACCCGGTCGACAGCCTCCCGATCCGCCAGGTCCGCCGGCAGTACCTCCGTCTCGACCCCGAACCGCCGACGCAGTTCCGCTGCGAGGTCGCGCAGCCGCTCCTCATCGCGCGCCACCAGGACCACGCCGTACCCCTGGGCCGCGAGCTCCTCCGCGAACCGCCGTCCCAGCCCCGCAGTGGCGCCCGTGATGAGTGCTCGTGTCATGGCACCAGTGTCCCGCACACGTCACGCGGGCGTTGCCCCCACCCGAGGGACGCGTACCCTTGGCTGAAACCGCGGTCTACCGAGACCGTGCTGTCGCATCGGGAGAAGAACTGATGGCCCTGCTGTTCAATCCGCGCACCTATGACCCCAGCTCGTTCGATGAGGCCACCCAGCGGCAGCTGGTCGCCCTGATCGACTTCTTCGAGAGCAAGGGCCTTGCCCGCAACAAGGAGGAGTACTACTCCGGGGAGTGGTACACCGACTTCCTCCAGCTCGTCGCCGACAACAAGATCTTCGCCACGTTCGCCACCCCCGCCGAGGTCGGCGCCC
>CAIWTL010000229.1 GCA_903915555.1 uncultured Micrococcales bacterium
GACGGTCGTCGAGCGCAGCATGGTGCCCCAGAAGACGTCGTACACGCGATTGCCCACGTGGGTGAGCGTACGCCGTGGCACCCTGGACCCATGGCCGATGAGGTGGACCCCCAAATCAACCCGGCCGACCCCGACCCCGCCTCGCGGGTCTGGCCGCTCGGTGGCACCACCTGGGTGCTCACCGAGATCCGTGACGCACAGGGCGCGCACGCCGTGCCGGGTGGGATCCGTTCCACCTTCGAGGTCGATACCGACGAGGGTCACCTGTACGTCGAGACCGGATGCAATCACGGTCGTGCGAGCGTGTCGATCAACGCGGCGTCGCTGCAAGTCGGGCCGATGGCACTGACGCGCATGATGTGCCCCGACAGTGTGATGTGGGTGGAGCACTCGATCGTCGCGGTCTTGCAGGGTCAGGTGCCCTACCTCATCTACCGCGACATTCTCGCCGTCGGTGGCGCCGACAAGGCCCTCGTCTATCGCAGCGATCTGCCCCCAGCCGCCTGAGGGCGCTTGATGTCCTCGAAGACACGCGTGATCGTAATGGTGTAGGTCTTGGCCGCCGAGAGCTTGCCGGAGTCCGTTGCGACGACGGTGATGGTGTGCACTCCTTCACTGAGGTCGGGAGCCCGGAGGTCGAGGACGCGGCCCGTGCCGAGTCTGCCGTCGAGGCTCGACGTCCAGGTGATCTGCTCGTCAAGCACCCCGTCTTCGGCATCCCACGCGAGCGCCTCGAGGATCAGGTTCTGATCGGCCCCAAGAACACCATTGACAGACGGCAACTCCAGGATCGGCGTGTTGTTGGCGACAGTTACCGCGCCGGTCTGGGCTCGAGTAAAGCGCAGCCCGTCCGTCGCGACGACCATGAACTCCCCTGTGGCGGACGCCTCAAGGGCCTTGCGAGGCACGGTGACGCTCATTGCGGGTACGTCCACTGCGACGGGCGACCAGTGGGACGTCGCGTCCGTGCGGTAGAAGACCGAACTCGTGAGTTGCCGAGAGTCGGTATCGGTGGCTGACCACGTGATGGTCACCGTGTCGCCGTTCAACTGCGCCCCCAACTTAGGCGAACTGATAGTCACCTGGGGTGCCGCGCTTGTCGCGCGCTGCGTCGCCACGACGCGCTGTCCCTCGAGTAGCTGCACGCGGCCGATCCGCGGTGCGAGTGCGGAGGGGAAGGGCACCGTGAAACTGAGCACCTCAGAGGGCTCCTCCCCGTCAGGGCGCGCGGCGTCGCCATGCGACTCGCGCATATCGAAAGCGCGTGTGGCAAGAAGCTTGCCGGCGCGATCGAGGAGTCGGATGCTCCACGATCCTGAACCACTAGCGGCTACCGGCTCGAACGTTCCTGACGCGATGGGCAGGAATCGCACCCCGCGTGGGTTGCTCGCATTCAGTTGGCCACGAATGAGGATGTAGTCCGCGGTCCGTGCGGCGCGTGTGCGTCCAGGGCCGGAGTAGTCCGGATCCATGAGGGAGTCGGTGAGGACGTCGTAGGTCTGCTTGGACGGCCACCGCCAGTGACTGCTGCTGTCCTGAGCCCCGCAGTAACTCATGAGAGGCGACACCTGGTAGGGACTGACGATGTTCAGGCTCCAGTTGGTGAGGAGCCGAGGAGTGATGCCCCATATCTCGGAGTTGTCGATTCCCATGGGTCCCAGGGTCGGCTGTTCCTGCGTCCCGAACGTGGTCCAGTAGGGGAAGTCAGGCGCGTCCATCTCGGCAATCTCCCCACACCAGCCCTTCTTGAAGCGTGTGCCGCTCACGCGCTTGGTGCCGTTTTCGGCCTTGTTGACCACGTGATGCGCGCCAAGCATGTGCGCGATCTCATGCGGGCCGCGGTTGCGCGCATACTCCGTTGCGGAGGTCGGGCTTGACGTGTTGAGGAAGCCCATGGCGGCCGTGCCTCCTACGGCATTGGCGAGCCCACCTCCCGCCCCGGAAACGACGCCGTAGAAATACCGGTCGCAGTCACCGAGAGCGCAGCCCTCTTCGAGAATGGTGTAGATCTCCATGAGGCTCAGGACGCCCTGTGGGCTGGGCTTGCCGGCCGTGATGAGCCAAGGAATCCAGTCGAAGTCGAAATCCA
>CAIWTL010000230.1 GCA_903915555.1 uncultured Micrococcales bacterium
CAACAACGCGGCGGTCGCGGCTGAGGGCTTCCGTCGTGCAGGACACGAGCGGGTCGCGGTCATCGATATCGATGCCCACCACGGCAATGGCACGCAGGATGTCTTCTACTCCCGTGGCGACGTCTTCTACGGCTCTGTGCACGTCGATCCGGGAGCGGGGTGGTTCCCGCACTATGCGGGATTTGCCGACGAGACCGGCGTGAGTGCGGGAGTGGGCGCCAACCTGAACATCCCGATGGCACCCGGCAGCGGTGACGGGGCGTGGCTCGATGCCGTGCGACGACTCGCAGACGCGGTCTCGACGTTCGGAGCGACAGCACTCGTCGTCTCGCTCGGTGTCGATGCAGCGATTGACGACCCCGAGTCACCGCTAGAGGTGACCCTCGATGGTTATGGCGAGGCCGGACGCATCCTCGGCGCACTGGGTCTGCCGACCGTCGCGCTGCAGGAAGGTGGCTACCACCTGCCGACACTTGGTGCGCTGGTGCGGGCGACTCTGGAGGGAATGGAGCGCCCGTGAGCGCGACCGCCTCCGCGCGGCATCGCCGTCGTCGTCGGGCTAGCCTCAGGGACGACATCCACACTCAAGGGGGTCCCTCGCGATGACGCCGCTGCGGAGGCGACTGCTCGTACCCACGATCGCCATAGCAGTGGGCCTCACCGGACTGGTCTCCGCTGGCGTCGCGCAGGCATGGTCCGAGCCGAACACACCTCCCCTTGCCGAGATTGTCGGCTCCGAACTGGAGCAACCGCGCGGTATCGCCTTCGATGACCTCGGCAATGTCTACGTCTCCAACACCGATAACTCGATCGTCGTGTATCCCGCGGACTGGAAGGAAGGCGACAACCAGTCGATCAAGGTCCTCCGGGGAGATCGCACTCTCCTCCAGCGGCCGACAGGCATCGCCTTCGACTCCGAGGGCCGAATGTATGTCGCCAATGGTGGGAGCATCACCGCCTACGCCGCCGATTGGGCCAGTGGCAACACCGCGCCCATCAAGGTGCTGTTCGGTGGCGGCACAGGACTGAACCGCCCGCGCGGCATCGTCTTCGACTCCGCCGACCGGATGTACGTGGCCAACGGCTTCGACAACTTCTCCGACGTGCTGGGCAGCGTGACCGTCTACCGACCCGACTGGCCCAATGGCAATACCGAGCCGAGCAACACCATCATCGGACCAGACACCGGACTCAACCGGCCCTGGGGTATCGCCTTCGACCCGGCCGGTCGCCTCCACGTCGCGAACATCGACAGCGTGACCGTGTACTTCCCTGGTGGCGGTGGCGGCAACAGGGCGCCTGACAAGATCCTCCAGGGAGCGGACACCGGCCTCGATCGCCCTACCGACCTCACCTTCGACGACGAGGGCTTCATGTACGTCGCCAACTTCGCCCACGGTTCCCTCGAAGGCTCATCGGTCACCGTCTACGACACGGAGTGGACGGAGAGCAACACGGTGCCGGACGCCGTCCTCCAAGGCCCCGACACGCTCCTGCAGGGTCCCCGGGGCGTCGCCATCGCCTTCGATCGGCGCCTCTACGTCGCGAACAGCGGCAACAGCTTCGTCACGGTCTACCAGGCCAACATCCAGCGGATCACCTTCGAACGCAACGCTTCCGTGCCGTGGACTACAAAGTCCGTGACCGTGACCGCTTCGGCGACGAGTGGACTGCCGGTAGCACTGATCTCCGAAACCCCCCGGGTATGCCGAGGACAGGGCACCTCCCCGCTCACCGTGACCATCCTCGGAATGGGCACGTGCACCCTGCGTGGCGAACAGCGAGGCGATCCCCAGTGGGATGCGGCCTCGCCGGTCAAGCAGAGCTTCACGGTGGGCAAGGCATCGCAATCGATCACGGTGGCGGACCTGACCGACGTGAAGCTCTCCCAGCACCTCGTGCGGCTGCGGGGGACATCGAGTGCTGGACTGCCCATCTTCTGGACGACGGACACGCCTGACGTCTGCAGTGTGCGCGGACCCTTCGGTGTCTTCGCGTCACTGAAGAAGCCGGGGACCTGCACGGTCAAGGCGTCTCAGCCCGGAAATCAGCGATACACCTCAGCGTCGACGGTCACCCGGTCCTTCGAGATCACGCCCTAGCTCGGCGGCGGCGGGGGCGGCAAGGGTGCGTACGGGCAGAGCAGGTTGCCCGGCTGTCGCTGAGTGATGAAGTAATTGGTGACCGCATTGCTGATGCAGGTGGAGGGCACCCCTCGGTAGGACACGTGCTGTGTCGAGTTGTAGGTGATGAGCGACGAGCCAGCCATGAAGTTCGCCATC
>CAIWTL010000231.1 GCA_903915555.1 uncultured Micrococcales bacterium
GGCCTCGTCGCCGGGCTTCCACGCGGACACCCCGGGCCCCGTCTTGAGCCCGAGCCCGGCCGGGGCGGAACCGAGGATGTGGTAGGGCAGGTCGTGCCGCTTGGAGAGGTCCGAGACGCGGCCGTAGCGCTCGAGGAACCCGAAGGTGGACACGGGCTCGAAGAGCGACGACCACACGGTGTTGTAGTTGATCGCGCTCGCCATGACGGCGACGTAGGCCTCGCCGGGTCCCAACTCGGGCAGCGGGACGTCGTCGAGGTGGAGGGACTTGCGCGGGTCCTTCTCGTTGGACGGCACCCCTTCGAAGATCGTCTCCTCGTCCTTGTGCAGGGTGATGGCCCGCATGCTCTCGGGGAGTTCGAGGTTCGCGAAGTCCTCCCTGCTCGTGTCGCCGGCCTGGATGGCGTCGCGGATCTCCTGCACGGTTCCTCCTGTCATGGGGCCAACTGTGGGGCGGCCGGGAAACCACCCCGGATCAAATCACGAAATACACTTCGTGCTTTTCTCCTTCGACAGCCTAAACTAGCCCGTGGTCGGACAGCCACCGGCCCCGGGGGACCGGGATGCGACCGGGGTCACTCCGGATCGACCCACCGCACCAGGTCCACGAGGCGTGGATCCTCGGCCAGGCCGGCCGGCACCCCGTACATGCCGGGCGACCAGTCCCGGCGGTCCCCCAGCCCCCGCGCCAGAGCGTGCGAGGCGGTCGAACGCCCCGCCGCGACATGGCCGGCGGGCTCCGTGAAGTCCAGTTGGCCGCCTTCGGCGGTGGTCAGCGTCACCACGGGGACCCGCGGCGCTGCCCGCATGAGGGCGTGTCCGAGTTGTCCCCGGATCTGGTGGCCGTAGGCGAGGCCGGCGACCTGCCACCACCGCAGGTCCGGCACCGATGTCTCCGTGACCGCCGATGCCCCCGTATCCAGCAGGACTATCGACGCCGCATCGGCAGCCAGCGCCTGATCGAGCGGGGCCGCCGCGGTGAGGCTGCCGTCCACCAGCGTCATGTCCCCGACCTGAGCGGGCTGGAAGATGAGAGGCACCGCGGCGGAGGCGGCAAGGGACTCGATGATGCCGGCCCTCATCACCACAGCCCGACCGCTCGTCAGGTCACTCGCCACGAGTCGCAGGTGCGGCGGGACCGCGCGGGTGGGATCTCCGGGGACCGCGGAGGCCAGGATCTCCCGGTAGGTGTGGGTCGACCTGCCCGTGCGGCGGGCGCTGAAGGCGCGGACCGCGGCGGTCCCCAGAGAGGAGAGGGCCGAGTCCGCCCCGATGCGCTGCCACGCGCCGCGCAGCGCACGCAGGTCGGTCGTGTCGTCCAGCAGGGCCGTGGCGTTGAGAGCCCCCAGCCCGGCGCCGACCAACAGATCGGGCCGCAGCCCCTGCTCGAGAAGGACCTCAGCCATCCCGACCTGTGCTGCGCTGCGCGCCCCACCCCCGGTGAAGACCCAGGCCACCGGCGCGGGGAGCCGTCGTAGACCGACGATGCTGGGGTGGTTCACGGGCGGACATCCCCACCGGGTGGTACGGGGAGCAGGAGATCCGACAACGCACCGGCCAGGCCCCGCTGGTCCGCAACGGCGTACAGGCCGGGCTGCAGTGGACGCCCCTGCCGCAGGCGGACGAGGGAGGAGAGGAAGTCGCGGGCCAGCGAGTACGCGTTGGCGGCCGATTGCATGGTGTGCCGGAAGTCGAGGTTGCCGGCGAGGCCCCCGGGGGTCGGCAGCAGCACGACCGGCACGCGGTCGGCGGTGTCGCGGAGTTGGTCCACGCGTTGCGCGGTGCCGAGGATCGCGCTGAGACGGCTGATGACACGACGCGCGGACGCATTGACCACCCCTGGGTCCCGGCCGCCGGTGTCGAGCACCACGATGCTGCCCGCCCCCTGACGCAGGGCGGGCACGGCCGGCAGGTTGGCGCTTGCCAGGCCGTCGAACAGCCACCGGCCGTCGATCTCGACAGGCGGGAGCGCCCCGGGGATCGCGGAGGACGCCAGCAGTGCGGGGATCAGCGAACCGGAGCGGATCACCACCGCGCCCCCTGTGGCCACGTCGGTCGCGACGGCGCTGAAAGGCAGCGCGAGTTCGTCGAATGTCCGGGCCGTGAGAAGGGAGTCGAGAGTGGCCTCCTCGGCTCGGTTGTCCGACAGCGCGATCTGACGCGCGTTGGACAGCCGCCCCCACCAGTTCTCGCC
>CAIWTL010000232.1 GCA_903915555.1 uncultured Micrococcales bacterium
ACGGGGGTGACCCGGCGGCGATCTGGGCGCCCTCCGAGTTGGCGGAGTGCGACGGCGACATCGCTCGCCTCGCGGGCCGATGGGCCGCCAAGGAGGCAGTCTTGAAGGCCCTGCGCTGCGGGCTGGCCACCGTCGTGCCCACGGATGTGGTCGTCACCGGCAGGGACGACGGGTCACCCTGCGTCAAGCTGCATGGCACCGCTCTTCTCCGTGCACGGTCCCTCGGTCTCGACACCTGGGCGATCTCGATCACGCACGACGCAGGACTGGCCGTCGCCACCGCAGTCGCCGCCTGAGGCCCCTACCCGGATATCCCGCGCCGACGGCGCCCCGGAGACGGGAAGGCGACTCTGAGGGCCACCCGCTCCGACGCAGCCAACGAGCCGTCCGGCACGAATCGGACCTGGCCACCTCGCGCGATGACGAGTTCCACGAGGTCGTCCACCACGTCATCGATCACGCCGGGAAGTTCCCGCTCCGCCCTCGAGAGCGGATGGACGAGGGCGCCGTCCCCGCTCACGCGCGCCGGCACCGCATACGACTCCTCGACCAGCAACAACTCGGGGCGCTCGGACTGGGCCGCATGCCAACACGCGGGGAGTCCCGAAAGAACCCCTCGGCCGGGCATCCGCGCCTCCATGGTGTCGCGTGCCGCCGCCTCGAGATCGGCGAGGTGATCCGCCAGCAGCGGCCGCACCTGACGATCGAGTCGGCGGAAGTCCAGTCGACCACCGGCGTTGCGTGCGAACGCGATGAGGTTGCCGGGACCGGTGCTCACCGACAGGAAGTCACTGAGCACCTTGTCGCCGGCCATGACGATCACCGGCAGTGGCGCAGCCGCAACGTCGGCGCGCAACGCTTGATCGACCCGACGCAGGAACGCGCGAGCCTGCTCCCGTTCCCGTCCGGCGTTCCTGGCCATCCGGACTCCGCGTCGGCGACCCGAACGGCGACGCCGAGGCACCCCCGACTCGGTGTCACGCAGCACCGGGAAGACGTCGTCGACTCGCTCCTGCATGACCCCGGCACGGCATCGGAACAGCCGCGCCGCGTCCGAATCGAGGATCAGCAGCGCGTAGTCGGGACTGTCCTGCAGCGATCGGACGAGGTCGCGGGTGGCGAACGTGGGATCGATGATCTGCCGCTCCTCGACCGTCACAGCGAGGTGGCGGTACTCGATCATGGCCGATGAGGCATAGAGCGCGAGCGCCCGATCCGTCGGTGTCTCGTGAAGCATGGCGGCGGCGAAGCGCAGCCGCTCGGCGATCCCGTCGGCGTCTTCGACGCCTTCCAGGCTGAGTCGGACATGGGCCTGGCGGATGAGGGCTTCCAGTCGCGACCTGTCGTCCCCGGACATCCTCGCCGACGGCCGCGTGTTCACCAGCACCGAGACACACGGGTAGTCACGCACCGCAGCGAGGACCGAGACATCCGACTCCGTGGGACGCGTGATCCGGGCGGTGACCCCCGTGGGTCGAGCGGGTCGCTGGATCGCAGGTGTTGCTGTGCTCATGGTGACTCCTCCACAGTGGAACAAGCCCCATTGTAAGAAGTCTGATTCAGGTATCGCAAGACGTAAATAGGACCGTGCGCCGTTCCGGGTCCGCGGTGAGCAGTTCGACCAGCGCTTCGGTTCCCACCGACAGCTCCCCCGTGGCGCGAGCCCGCACGCCCGGATCTCGGATGACGATGGAGAAGCCCCGGTCACGAGGCTCCCTGTCGACGACAGCAGCGGGGAACCGCTCGCCCACGCGGTCGGCGAGCAGGACCGCCTCGATCAGGTTGATCGACTCCCGCTCCAGTTCCCGGGCCCGTCGTCCCGACGCGGACATTCGCTCGGGAAGGTCCGGGAGAGCCTCGCGCACCCAGTCGGGCACATCGGTTCCGGCGCAGGCGGCGAGAGCCACCTCGGTTCCGAAGCGGTCCACCAGCCGGCGCAAGGGAGCCGTGACGTGGGCGTAGGGTGCCGCGACTGCGGAGTGGGTCGTCAACTCGGGGTGGGAACCATCGAAGGGCGTGTAGCCGGCACCCCGCAGCAGGGTCGTGGCCAGGGACAGGAAGGCCAGATGAGCGGGCTGTTCGGGGTCTGCGGACCGGATGAGATCCGCGTAGGACGCTCCGCGTGGCCACGGCAGTCCGAGGGCGAGCGCGGTCCGGCGGACGCGGGCCAGGTCTGCCTCACCGGGCGGCGGCATCGTCCGCAGGATCCCGATACCGGCGGCGAGCATGATGTCGGCGGCCGCCATCCCGGTCATGAGCGAGATCTGGGCGTTCCACCGCTCCACCGGAAGCGGTGCGCGGAACGACAGACGCCATTCGCCGTCCTCCTCCGAGACGACCTGTTCGGGGACCGGCAGGTCCACTCCGCCGCGGTCACGTTCCCGGGACTGACGCAGTTCCCCCACCTCTCGTAGGAGACGTGCCTGTGTGTCGTCACGAGCGTCGCCGGAGTCCAGTTCGTGCTGGACCTGCTCGTAGGTGAGCTGGGCCCGGGAGCGCACGACCGCGCGCACCACGTCGGCGTCCGTGACCTCCCCCGATCCGTCCAGCCGCAGGGTCCAGACCGCTGCGGGTCGATCCCGGTCGGGCAGCAGGCTCGCGGCACCCTCGGACAGCACCGGAGGATGCAGCGGCACCTTCTCGTCGGGGGCGTAGAGGGTGAGACCGCGCTGCCGAGCCTCCCGGTCGATCGGACCGCCGGGCTTCGCGAAGGCGGCCACGTCGGCGATCGCGTAGTGCACCACGTAGCCGTGCGGGGTACGCGCGAGATGGACGGCCTGATCCAGATCCATCGACCCTTCCGGGTCCACCGTGACGAACGGGACATCCCGCATATCGCGGCGGTCCGAACGATCCGGACCCCTTTCAGCCACGGTCAGGGCATCCATCTCGACCGCTGGTGGGAAGCCCGTCGGGACATCCAGTTCGCCACGGACCTGCTCCAGGCCCTCCCGCACCGCGGCATCCTGCGCAGCGAGCCGAACGAACCGACTGGTCATGGCCTCACCTTCCCAGACACCCCGGCCCGACACGCGCCGGACGGCATCCCCACCGCAGCAGGACGCGTATCAGTCGCGGACGAGCAGGCACCCGCACTCGGGGCACGACACCATGTCGTCGGCGTCGGCAGACGTCAGCTCCGCGAGATCAGCGGGGGGCAGTTGCAGCCGACAGCCACCGCACTGCGTTCCCGTGAGGGGCGCGACCGCCACCGGCAGATCCCCACGGAGGGCGTCGTACCGCGACATGACCTGCGGGTCGATGGCGACCACCAGCGACTCCCGCTGCGTCTGCAGTTCGTCCACCCGCTGTCTCGTCTCATCGGCCGCGGCGGACTGCTGGGCGGCGACGGCGGCCATCTTCTCCGCCAGGGCGGGCTCGGAGGCGCGCAGTTCCTCGACGAGCCGCTCGAGATCCTCCTGCCGCTGCATCAGTTCGAGTTCCGCGTCCTCGAGGTCGGCGAGGCGCCGCTGCAGGGATGCGAGTTCGTGCTGGAGTTCGCGCTGCACCTTGGCCGACATCCCCTGGTCCGCCAGATCCCGGTCACGTTCCAGCCGCGCCCGCACTCTGCGGACATCTTCCTCGCTGCGTGAGATCTCCCGCTGGAGGTCGCTGGCCTCAGTCTCCGCAGCCACGAGCCGGCGACGCAGCCCTCCCATCTGGTCGGTGAGATCCTTCATGGAGAGGTCCAGCTCTCGGGCCGCCGCTCCGTGCCGGTGCCGACTGATCTCCGTGTCGATGCCCTGGACCTCCAGCAGACGCCGCTGCTGCTCCCTCTCAACCTTCATGAGGATCCCTCCCGGTGTAGTGCGCGCTCCATGGGTCGGTGCACCCCGGGATGACGGCGGACTCGACCGACCAGCCGCGCTCTGCTGCCCGGGTCGCCAGCGCCTGTGACCACGCCCGGAGCCACAGCGCCTCACCTGCTGCATGCGGGATGTCGACAAGCGCGATGTCGTGATCCGCGATGAAGTCGGACGCGGGGTGGTGGCGCAGGTCGGACGTGATGTAGACATCCACGGGTAACCGGGAAATCGTGGGCAGGAGAGAGTCCCCCGAGCCCCCGCAGACGGCGACGGAGGCCACCGCACGATCGGGATCACCCGTGATGCGCACCCCGGGAGCGTTGGGGGGGAGCGCCGCGGCCAGACGCCGCGCGATGTCCCCGACCGTCGTCGGCTCCACCGGCCCCCATCTCCCCAGACCGTCACTTCCGGGAACCGGGGCCGAGGGGACCACACTGAACGCGGGCTCCTCG
>CAIWTL010000233.1 GCA_903915555.1 uncultured Micrococcales bacterium
CCAGGGGGCCAGTTCCTGCCGCCAGGTGTCCGCGAGGGCCGCCACGGCGGACTTGGAGGTGGCCAGCGCGCCCATGAACGGGATGGTGAGCCGGTCGACCAACGATCCGATGAACACGATCCGGCCCCTTGCCCGGCGCACGAGAGGCAGGACCGCCTGGGTGAGTGCCACCTGGCCGAAGAAGTCCACGTCGAACGACCGGCGCAGGTCCGCCATCGGCATGATTTCCAGCGGCCCCGGCACGCCTATTCCGGCGATGTTGGCGAGGCCGGCCAAGCCGGCGGACCCGACGTGCTCGTCGATCAGCGCCGCAGCCGCCGCAATGTCGTCCTCGTGGGTGACGTCGAGATGGACCGGTGTGACCAGACCGCTGCCCGTCGCCGTCGACTCCCTCGGACCTTCGGCACGGTCACCGGCGAACACGTGCCAGCCCGCCTCCGCTGCGGCAATCATGGTGGCCCGACCGATGCCCGACGACGTGCCCGTGATGAGGACATGGCGATGGCCGCATGACATGAGGGCCTCCTACTGCTGAGTGCTGCGCCGAGTTCCGCTGTCTGCACTCGACGGTACTGCCCGGGACCACGTCGTCTCGCGGGTTGTCCTGCCGTGGTGCGTAGGTCGTGGGAACTCGATGCCAGAATGGGCCCGTGAGCGATCCGAACAACCTGAACATCCGGGGCGCCGTGGATCTCGGTGCCGTCGCCGCCCAGCGTGAGGCGCAGGCCCGAGCGGCCTCGGCTGCCGCCTCGGGGGCCTTGGACGGTGTCGTCCGCGACGTGACCGAGGCGACCTTCGAGTCCGATGTCCTGCAGCAGTCGATGACGGTTCCCGTGGTCCTCGACCTATGGGCGTCATGGTGTCAGCCGTGCAAGACGCTGACACCGGTGCTCGAGGCCCTGGCGGCGGAGTACGGGGGCCGGTTCGTCCTGGCCAAGATCGACGTGGACGCGAACCCACGTATCGCCCAGGCCTTCCAGGTCCAGTCCATCCCATCGGTGTTCGCGGTGATCCAAGGCCAGCCGCTTCCCCTGTTCCAAGGCGCGCTGCCGGAGTCGCAGATCCGGCCGCTGCTCGATGCCCTGCTCGACGAGGCGGCCAAGGTCGGGGTCGCCGGCGCCGCCGGGGAGCCCGCGGCGACCGAGGAGGAGGACGGGGCGGAACCCGTGGCGGATCCCGACGCCGAGGCGGCATACACCGCCATGGAGCAGGGGGAGTGGGCCACTGCGAGGGAGGCCTTCGAGCGGCTCCTGGCCCGGAAGCCCGACGACGCCGACGCGCGTGCCGGGTTCTCGGCGGCGAGTCTCTACGCGCGCATCGGCGACGTCGACCAGCAGGCGGCGATCGCGGACGCCGATGCGGATCCCGACGACGTGGCCAAGCAGGCAGTGGCGGCCGACATCGCCGCGGCCAACGGTGATGTCGACGGGGCATTCGCGCGGCTCATCGAGACTGTCCGGCGTACCGGTGGCGACGACCGTGCTGCGGCACGTGAGCACCTGGTGTCGCTCTTCGAGGTGATCGGCACGGCAGATCCTCGCGTGGCGAAGGCCCGCGCGGATCTGGCGAATGCCCTGTTCTGATCCGGGTCGAGGGCGTGGACCTCAACTGTCGAAGGTGGGTGGCGTCGTCCTCGTGCGCTTGAGTTCGTACAGCTGAGGTGTCGAGACGAGGGTCTGGATGCCGCTCCACAGGCGCAACGCGTCATCGCCGCGCGGGACGGGGTTGACGACCGGGCCGAAGTAGGCGACGTCCGACGAGATGTCGGGCAGCCGGATCACCGGGGAGCCGACGTCGTCGCCCACGAGGTCCATGGCCTCCGTGTGACTGGCCCGCAGTGCGGTATCCCATGCGTCGGTGTCGGCGGCTTCCAGCAGGTGCGGGGGGAGTCCGACGGCGGCCAACGACTCGGCCAGGATGGCGTCGTCATCGGAGCGGCCGTCATGGTGGTAGCGCGTCGCGATCTCGGTGAAGAGGGGCCCGACCACCGCAGGGCCGTGCTGCTGTTCGGCGGCGGTGATCACCCGGACCGGTCGCCAGGCCCGGCGCATGAGATCGATGTACTCCTCGGGGAACTCCCTGCCGTCGTTGAGGACGGCGAGGGACATGATCCGCCAGCGGATGTCCAACGGGCGCAGCGTCGCCACCTCGATGAGCCATTCCGCGGTCAGCCAGGTCCAGGGACACAACGGGTCGAACCAGAAGTCGACGGGCGTGGGTGATGTCTGCTCGGTCACGGGGACAGCGTCCCGCAAACCCCAGGCGCTCGCCACCAGGATGGATCCCCGGCGTCCCCGCCGGGAGTCGCCGGCGCCGCCCCGGTAGGTTGTCGACCATGAGTGATGCTGCCGAGGAGTTCCTCGACCGGGTGCTGGCCCACGAGAAGGACCTCTCCATGGAGAAGTTCAACTACACGTCGTGGAAGTTCGAGAACCGACCCACGAGCGAGGGGTTCGGGGTGCTGCCCGGTGTCGACGTCGACGTCGCTGCCATGGCGCAGCACATCCTGGACGTCGAGAACTATCCGGGCAACGTGAAGTACGTCGACGCCACCGAGATCGTCGAGCGCCGGTCGCCGACGGACGTCACCTACGTGCAGCGGATGAACCTGCCGGTCATCGGCAAGATCCAGGTCCAGATCCACCTGGCGGACTACGGCGTGCGTGAGGGCTGGCACATCATCGCCTGGGACCAGGACGACGCCGGCACCGAGGCGCTCAACAAGAAGCAGGGCGCCCGGACCGCCTACAACCTGGGCGCCTGGCTGTTGGCGGAGGACGCGGTCGGCTACGCGCTGTCGTCCGCGCCGTTGAAGTCGGACATGAACACCCTCAAGTACATGGCGATGACCAAGGGCGCCGAGGCGACCGTCGGCGAGGTCCTGAAGCAGAACATCGAGGGCATGCTCGCCTGGACCGACCGCAGCTGACCGCCGGGCAGGTCGATGCGCCCGGCGCGGCGGGCCTGGTCAGCCGTCCCAGCGCAACCAGACCGAGGCCAACGGGGGAAGCACCATCCGGGCCGAGGCAGGGCGGCCGTGCCACGGATCGTCCGTGGCTTCGACGCGGCCCAGATTCCCCACTCCCGAGCCGCCGTAGTCGAGGGCATCGGTGTTGACGATCTCGGTCCAGCCCCCGGCGTGGGGGAGTCCCAGGCGGTAGTCCTCGTGGACCACCGGTGCCATGTTGGACACGCACGCCACGACCCCGCCGTCCCCGTCGAATCGCAGCCAGGAGAAGACGTTCCCCGCCGCGTCGTTGGCATCGATCCACTCGAAGCCGCTCGGGTCGTGGTCCTTGCGCCACATGGCGGGGTTGTCGCGGTAGGCGCGGTTCATGTCGGCCAGGCACTTCTGCAGACCTGAGTGGTTCGGATACTGGAGGAGGTCCCAGTCGAGGCTGCGTCCTTCGCTCCACTCGCGCCACTGCCCGAACTCGCCCCCCATGAAGAGCAGTTGTTTGCCCGGATGCGCCCACATGAATCCGTAGTAGGAGCGCAGGTTGGCGAACTTCTGCCAGTCGTCCCCGGGCATCTTGTTGATCATCGAGCCCTTGCCGTGCACCACCTCGTCGTGGGACAGCGGAAGGACGAACTGCTCCGTGTAGGCGTACATCATGGCGAACGTCATCTCGGAGTGGTGGTACTGCCGGTAGATGGGCTCCCGCGCCATGTAGTCCAGCGAGTCGTGCATCCATCCCATGTTCCATTTGAAGCCGAATCCCAGGCCGCCCAGGTGGGTGGGTCGGGTGACGCCGGGCCACGCCGTCGACTCCTCGGCGACCGTGACGATGCCGGGGCATCTTTTGTAGACGGTCGCGTTCATCTCCTGCAGGAAGGCCACGGCTTCCAGGTTCTCCCGGCCGCCGTACTCGTTGGGCAGCCATTCGCCCGGTTCCCGGGAGTAGTCCAGGTACAGCATCGAGGCGACCGCGTCGACCCGCAGTCCGTCGATGTGGAACTCCTCCAGCCAGAACACTGCGTTGGCGACCAGGAAGTTGCGCACCTCCGGTCGGCCGAAGTTGAAGACGAACGTCCCCCAGTCCAGCTGCTCCCCACGGCGGGGGTCCGGGTGCTCGTACAACGGCGTGCCGTCGAACCGCCCCAGGGCCCATGAGTCCTTGGGGAAGTGCGCGGGGACCCAGTCCATGATCACGCCGATGCCCGCCTGGTGCAGCCGGTCGACGAGGTGGCGGAACTGGTCCGGATTCCCGAACCTGCTGGTGGGCGCGAAGTAGGACGTGACCTGGTAGCCCCACGACGGCTCGTAGGGATGCTCGGTCACGGGCAGCATCTCGACGTGGGTGAAGCCGTTCGTCACCACGTAGGCGACAAGTTCCTCGGCCAGGTCCTCGTAGGACAGGCCTTTGCGCCACGACCCCAGGTGCACCTCGTAGACACTCATGGGCCCGGTGTGGGGGTTCTCGTGCGCGCGTCGGTCCATCCAGCCCGCGTCGGCCCAGTCGTAGTCCGAGGTGAACACGACACTCGCCGTCTGCGGCGCCAGTTCGGTCGCGAAGGCCACCGGGTCGGCCTTGTCCCGCCACACGAAGTCGGCACCGAGGACCGAGAACTTGTATTTCGTGCCATCGCCGACGTCCGGGACGAACAGTTCCCACACGCCGGAGGAGCCGAGCGAGCGCATCGGGCTGCCGACACCGTCCCAGTAGTTGAAGTCTCCGACGACCCGGACACCGCGCGCGTTGGGTGCCCAGACGGCGAACGACGTCCCGGCGACCGGGCCGTGCAGGCTGTCGTACGTGTGGGTGTGCGCCCCGAGCACCTGCCACAACTGCTCGTGGCGCCCCTCGCCGATCAGGTGGAGGTCCACGTCGCCGAGGGTGGGGAGGAACCGGTAGGGGTCGTCGGCGGGCAGCGTGTTCCCGTCGTACTCGACGTCGAGCTTGTAGTCCGGTGTGCCGTCGATCGGGAGGACCACCCGCCAGATCCCGCGATGCTCGTGTTCCATCGGGTACCGCTGGTCCCCCATGACGACCGTCACGGACTGGGCGAGCGGTCGCATCGCGCGCACTGTGACGGCGTCGTCGTGGCGGTGCGGCCCGAGGATGTCATGCGGGCTGGCGTGGGCTCCGTCGACGAGCAGGTCCAGGTCCTCGGTGGGGACGGGGTAGGGCTGTGCCATGCGCCCATCTTGGCGTGGCACTCATTCCCACGCGCGGCAGGCGGAGTGGTTCGGACCCTCGGCATCCACGTTCAGCTGTCGGCATCCATGCTCGGACCCTCGGCATGCACATTCAGCTCCCGGCCATGCTCAGAAGGATGCCGGGTATCCCGGCAGTGCCGCGTTCCGGCCTCAGGGATGGACGCGCACGATGTGGGCCACGTGCTGCTGGGGATCGAGCCGCACGTACACCTGCTGGTGCCACTCCCACTCCGCGCCGGTGATCTCGTCGGTCACGTACAGGGCGTCGTGCCAGTCGCGTCCCAGCGCGGGCATGTCCAGCCACACCGAGGTCTCCCGAACCGCGTGGGGATCGAGGGTGCAGATCGTGATGACGAGGTCGTCGCCGTCCTTCTTGGAGAAGGCGATGACGCTGTCGTCGTCGACGTGGTGGAAACGCAGGTTCCGCAGTTGTTGCAGTGCCCGGTGGTCGCGTCGGATCTGGTTGAGGCGGGTGATGAACGGGATCAGGGTGTGTCCGTGCGCTGCCGCCGCGGCCCAGTCCCGTGGCCGGTACTGGTACTTCTCGCTGTCGAGGTACTCCTCGCTGCCCGGCCGTACCGCCACATGCTCGAACAGTTCATAGCCGGCGTAGACGCCCCACGTCGGCGACAGCATGGATCCGAGTACCGCCCGGATGGCGAAAGCCGCCGGGCCACCGTCCTGCAGGAAGCCGTGCAGGATGTCGGGGGTGTTGACGAAGAAGTTGGGGCGCATGTAGTTCGAGGCCGGACCGGCGAGTTCCTGCAGGTACTCCACCAGTTCCCACTTGGCCGTGCGCCAGGTGAAGTAGGTGTAGGACTGCTGGAATCCCACGCTGCCCAGCGCCCGCATCATCGGAGGACGGGTGAACGCCTCGGCGAGGAACAGGACGTCGGGATCGGTCCCGTTGATGTCGCCGATCAGCCGGTCCCACACCCACAGCGGCTTGGTATGGGGGTTGTCGACACGGAAGATGCGCACGCCCTGCGCCATCCAGTGGCGAACCACCCGGACGATCTCCTCGTAGATGCCGTCGGGATCGTTGTCGAAGTTGATGGGGTAGATGTCCTGGTACTTCTTCGGCGGGTTCTCGGCGTACGCGACGGTGCCGTCAGCCCGTGTCGTGAACCACTCCGGATGTTCGACGACCCACGGGTGATCGGGGGCTGCCTGCAGGGCGAGGTCCAGCGCGACCTCGAGGTCGGAGTCGCGCGCCGCTTCGACGAATTGCCGGAAGTCGGCGAGGGTCCCGAGGTCGGGGTGGACGGCATCGTGTCCGCCTTCCGCCGAGCCGATGGCCCAGGGGGAGCCGGGGTCGTCTGGTCCCGGCTCGAGGGTGTTGTTGCGACCCTTCCGGTTCACGCGCCCGATGGGGTGGATCGGGGGCAGGTAGACGACGTCGAAACCCATCTCGGCGATCGCGGGAAGGCGCTGCGCCGCCGAGGCGAACGTCCCCGACCGGGGCGGGTCGTAGCGGGAGCCCTCGCTGCGGGGGAACATCTCGTACCAGGACCCGTAGAGCGCGCGGGTGCGCTCCACGCGCACCGGCCAACCGCGCGACTCCGCCGGGAAGTCCCGCAGCGGATGCTCCGTGAGCAGTTCGGTGACGTCGGGCGCGAGCGCCACGGCCAATCGAGCTTCGCCGGGGCGACGGGTGTCCCGCAGCGCCTCGGCGCTCGAGTGCAGCAACTCCCGGGCATGCCGGGCGTCCTTGGGCAGGTCGTCGGCGACACGCTCGAGGACCCGGGCCCCCTCTTCCAGTTCCAGGTCGACGTCGACGCCGGCCGGGACCTTCACGGTCGCGCGGTGCCGCCAGGTGTCGGCGGGGTCGTGCCAGGCCCGGATGGTGAAGGTCCAGTCGCCCTCGATCGTGAACCGGAACGAGCCCTCCCAGCGGTCCAGACCGCCGCCCACCGGGTGCAGCCGGACGCGATGTTCCTCCCCGTCCGGATCAACAAGGACCACTTCCGCGCCCAGAGCATCATGGCCCTCACGGAAGATCGTGGCCGCGAAGGGCAGGATCTCGCCCACGGTGGCCTTCGCCGGGCGGCGCCCGGACTCCACGGCCGGTTCGACGTCGCAGATCCCGAACCGCCCCGTCAGGGTCGGGGGTGGGATGAGTCCTCCGGGACGGCCGAGACCGTCCGGCCCGGGGTAGCCGTCCGGCGGCAGTTCGACATCGGTGTCCGTCATCGCCTGGAGCCTAGTGGTTCCGTGCCCCGGCTTCCTGCGGAAAGTCGGCCCGGGACGTGCCGACCGGTGGCACCGACACCGACGCCGACTCCCAAGCCGGCGACGCATATCGTGACGGACGCCCATCGGGGCCCAGTCGTGGTGTGTGAGCCCACGGTGGTGGTCGCGTGACGGGTCAAGGCCAAGAACCGATCCAGTGCCGGATCGGCGGCACGGGC
>CAIWTL010000234.1 GCA_903915555.1 uncultured Micrococcales bacterium
AGAGCCTCCTTCGGCGTGATGATGCCGTCGTCGATGGTGATGAAGACCACCGGATCCTTGGTCTTGACCTGGTAGGTCACCGCAGGATCGTTCGCGCGGACTGCTCGCGGCGCCGGCCTTGGCTTGGTCACGGTGGTGGTCTCGGTGATGGTTGTTTCGATAGACCCGAGCACTTCGCCGGCGACGAAGGCATAAGCGCCGAGCGCGCCGTTCAGAGTCAGGATGGTGGGCGCGTCGCGGGTGAGCCGGACCGCTCCCGACAAGGTCGTGGAGCGGATGGTGGTCGTCACGTTGCCCTTGACGGTCTTGCGCACGGGCTGTTCCTGGGTCAGCACTGACTCGGTACGCAGCAGGTCGAGCTTGCCGACGGGTGTCGTCACGTCGATGCTCGCGGAGTCGCCGCGGCGGACGATGGGGTCGGTGAGCTGCACCTTGGCACCCGTGGGTCCGACGAGCACGATGGCGCCCCGGTGGTGGATGGCTGACTCTGTCACCTTGGTGGCGGGCCAGGCCAGGTCGGTGCCGTCCGTGTCGGCCGGCGGCCGCGGGGCCAGGCGCAGGCCAAGCGCTTGCCAGCGTGCTGCCACGGAGTCATCGAGGGTGATGACGGTCGTCGCGGTGAGCTGGACAGTCTTGGCGGGCTCGGGGCGGGCCGGTGCCGATTGGGCGGGCGGGGACGGCAGGCTGGTCAGGCCCAGGACGATCAGGGTCGCAGCGAAGAGGGTGGATCGGCCTCGCAGAGTTGCTCGCACAGTCCCCATGATGAGTGCAGGGGCCCGGCTCATGCGAGCCGGGCCCCTGCCTAGAGCGCGCGGACTAATTGACGCGATATGTGACGCGAATCTGGCCGAGGCCGAGTCCCGGAGTGAGGGATCCGCCAGGTATCAACTGGTTGAGGAGGCCCACGAGCGTCTCGTCCTTGGTGAGGTGGAGGTCGCCCTGCCACACAGTGGCCTTGCCACCGCCCGCCTTCACCTTGAAGTGCTCGGCGTAGAACAGGGGCGTCAGATTGCCGCCGACCGTCAAGCTGATGGTTGCCGTCTTCTTCTTCGAGTTGACCACGATCACCGGATCAGTGGCGGGGACCCCGCCGATCTCGAGGCCGCCCGAGTGCGTGATGGTCTTGCCCGTCACTCCGGTCACGGGGAACGAGATCCTTGAGCCGATGAACTCCGCCGGGGGAATGGGCTTGATCAACTTGATGATGCCGGCGTACTCCTTCTTGAAGGAGATCAGCGTCGTGCCGGTCGCCTTGGCAGCCGGGGCCGCCTGAGCGGGCGCGACGGCCATGGCTACCGGGGTTGCGACGAGCGCCACGCCGGCGACGAGGCCGATCATCTTCTTTGCGAAACTCATGAAGCCTCCGTGGTGGACTCCTGAGGATCCGCCCGAAGCGAATCCCGCCGCCCACCTCGGGCGGCCCCAGCATCCTCACAAGGATCGGCCGGGCACGCATGCCGAACGCTCAATTCAGGGGCAATTCGCTAAGGGCCCGTGCTGAATCCATGGGGGAGGCGGCTCCGGCAGGATGGGGTCGTGAGCGACCTAGCCCCCCTGCTCGACCGCCTTCGGACGGCGGTCGGCCCCGAGCACGTCCTGACTGATCCTGCGCTCGCGGCCGGCTACCTCAGCGACTGGGCCCGTCGCTGGAGCGGCCCGGCCGCGGCCGTCGTACGCCCCGGCTCCACCGCAGAAGTCGCCGCCGTCGTCGCTGCATGCGCGGCGGCGGGCGTGCCGGTTCTTCCGCAGGGTGGCAACACGGGCCTGGTTGGCAGCTCGGTGCCGGCGGCGGAGCCAGGGCCGGGGGGACCACCGGTTGTCGTATCGACGCGACGGCTGACCCGGAGGGATCCGGTCGACACCGTCGCGGGCCAGATGACGGTCGGTGCAGGCGTGACGCTGGCCGACGCTCAGCGCCATGCCAGCGAG
>CAIWTL010000235.1 GCA_903915555.1 uncultured Micrococcales bacterium
ACCGGAGGCAGGGCACGGTCGGGATGGGCGAGATCGAGGAGTACGGAACCGTTGCCCAGGGCACTCAACGCCAGACACACCGCCAGGACGGTCTCGTCGGACTCGTCGCCCACGATCCCTGAGATGCGTCTGGCGACCCGCAGGGCGTCCGCGGGGATACGTGGTGACTCCAGGATCTCCGTGGCCTCACCCATGGGATATACCCCTGGTCCCACTCGTGACACCGGACAGCAGATCCGACGCCCGGGTGATGAGCGACGCACTCGGGCGCCAGGAGAACACACCGGTGTCCGCAGGGGTGTCCGGTCCGACCATCCCGCGGAGAAACAGGTAGAGCACGCCTCCCAGGGACTGCTCGGGATCATAGGAGTCCCCGAGCCGCCAACGCAGGTGCCGATGCAGCGCGACGCAGTAGAGAAGCGCCTGCAAAGGGTAATGGCTGTCCATCATCGCCTGGGCCATGGACCCCGCACCGTAGTGAGCGGTGGTCAGGGTCCGGTCGCTTCCCCAGGGGCCCAGCCAGTTGGTCTTGTAGTCGGTGACGATGTAGGTCGCAGCGCCGTCCGGATCCCACCGCAGGACGGCGTCGATCTGTCCTGAGAGGAAGCCCCGTAGCCGCAGGTCGCCGGCGAGGTCACCGAGTCGTGCCGGGTAGTCCGCCAGCGGATCGTCGCCGGGGATTTCCTCGGCGAGAAGCTGTGCCAGTTGGGTCAGCGTCGCTGCCCCCCCGTCCACGCTGGTGTCCAGGGCGATCTCGAAGTCCAACTCCGCGGCCCGGTCGTTCCTGCCGAATGCGGTGAGATCCGTGTTGCCCACCAGCGGGCCCAGCGGCGTGGTCATCGACAGCCGGATCGCTTCGGCGAGCTGCTCGTCGGTGACTCCGGTGACGCGGAACCGGGCGAGCGCCTCCTGGCAGTGGACGGTGAGGTCTTCCCATCGGTCGCCGTCGGTGATCTCGAGGACGTGGTGGACCATGGTCCCGAAACCCGTGCCGCTGGGCAGATCGACCCAGGGCGAGCTCTGTACGGGACTGGCGCTCTCGGGCGCCCCGTCGCTCGCCTCGCCATCCGATTCCTCCGCCGCATCGGGTTCGTCCACCGTGGCGCGGTCGGCGTAGGTGCTCTCGTGGGCAGCCCGCGTGATGCTGGTGAACGAACGGCGACTCCAGTCCCGGTCGAGCGACCGGGTGAATTCCGCGGCCTCGCACTGCACCGGCGCCGACGTGATGTCGGGGAGCATGACGGGTGCGCTGCGGCGCGGGAGGTCGACCAGGTCGATGGCGGGTTGCTCACGTGCCCACTCATGCCAGGCATCCCTGCCATATTTGCGCTGCGGACGGTCGTCCCCGGCCGCCGCGGCGCTCAGGACACGATGCAGGGCACTCTGCGCAGTACGCCCCCGTCCCAGCCACGCCCAGTGCCAAACGACTCGGTTGATCGCGCGGGTGAGAGCGACGTAGAGGATACGGATCTCTTCGTCGTCCTCCTCGGCATCAGCGAGGATCTGCGACTCAGCGAGCCCGTCGCATGACTGTCGCAGGTCGAGGATCCGCTCACCGTCGCGGTGCAGGCGCGCCTTTCGGTTCTTGTCTCGGTAGACGCCCGTCCATGCATACGGCACGAAGACGACGGGGAACTGCAGACCCTTTGCCGCGTGAACGGTCATCGCCACCACTGCAGGCTCCTCCGTCTCGCGTCGCACCGGCTGATCAGCCGTCGGGGCGACGGTCTGCGCCGCCAACCACTCTGCGAGGGCGGCAACAGGCATCCCGGTGCTGCGCTGCTGGGAACCGAGGAGCTCGCCCACGTGACGCAGATCCGCCAGGCGCCGTTCTTCTCCGATGGCACACATGGCGGCTTCGTCACCGAAGACCGCGGCCGCGAGTGCCGGGAAGCCGGCCGTGTCGATGATCTGGCGCAACTCCCTCAGCCGCGCCCCGTACTGCTCGGCGAACCCGTCGGGGTCGCGCCCCAGCGCCGCAGCACTCCCGCCGAGCAGCGCCAACGCCGCCGTGTTGCCCCGAGCAGGGTGATCGGGGCGCGCCAGCGCCCGAAGGAGAGACAGCCAGTCCTTGGCCGCAGCGGAGGTCAGCACGCTGTCGCTGCTGTTGACACGGCAGGCCACCCCTCTCTCGATCAGCGCCTCGGCGACGAGGGTCGCCTCCCGGCCGGTGCGGGTGAGCACAGCGAAGTCCGATGCCTGTATGCCCCGGGTCGACCCCTCGTGCTCGATCTGCCAACCCGACGACAACGCGGTGACGATCTGATCGGCGGTGTCGGCGGCGACAGCATCTCGCAACGGACCGACGGTCCCGTCCCGCTGAATGACGCGCCCACTGAAAGCGGGGACGGCCTCGCCGGAGTGGGTGAGCAGTCGCGCCTCCTGCCGTTCCGCGGTGACGATCTCCCCTCGGATGGTGGGGTCGGTGCTGAGGAGCCGATCGGCGAAGAGCAGATTCACGCCGGCGACGACGCCCGGATCACTGCGGTAGTTCGTGGTGAGCGTGTTGGTGATCCGGGCTGCCCGCGCAGCCCGTGCGTAGGTGTGGACATCCCCACCGCGGAAGGCGTAGATGGCCTGCTTGGGATCTCCGATGAGAACCAGCCGCGAGTGCCCGTGGAAGACCTCTTCGAGCACGGCCCATTGGGCCTCGTCGGTGTCCTGGAACTCATCGACCAGGACCACAGGGTGACGGCGCCGCAGGATATCTGCAGCCTCGGCGGCGGCGGGCGACCCGGTGATCACCTGACGCAGCAGCAGGATCTGGTCGTCATAGGTCACCATGCCGTTGCGCCGACGCACCACTTCAGCGCGACCTCTCACCTCCTGTGCGAAAAGCTGAGCGAGTTGCGGGTCTTCGTCAGGCCGAGGGAGCCGATCGAGGTCGAGCCGGGACTGGCCGTCTTCGACCGCCTGCACCGCCCGCTCGCGCGCGACTGTGGGCGCGAGACCGAAATCGGGGTCACGGCACAGCTTCAGGAAAGTGTCGATCGCAGCTGTGCGCGCCAGGTCTCCCACCTTCTCCAGAGCCACCTCACCCGGCTCGGACTCCCCCAGGATCCCGAGCTGTCGCATCGCTTGGGAACAGAACGTGTGCACGGTAGTGATGGTGGCGGCATCGAAGTCCAGCAGAGCTGCACGAAGCCTCGACCGCGCAGGCTCCACGGGCTGGTCGCGCAAATGCTCATCGACCGCGTCGATGGGAGCACTACGACCGTCGAGGACCTCGACCGTGTGACGGAGTCGCTCCCGGATACGGTTCCGCAGTTCGGCGGTGGCTGCCCGCGCGAAAGTGATGATGAGGAGGTCCTGGGCGCGCACCCCCTCTTCGGCGATCAGCCGGGCTGCGAGGGCCGCGATCGTGTGTGTCTTTCCTGTGCCGGCGCTGGCCTCCAACAACGTCGTGGTGCCGGCTGCCGGAAGGGGGCCGGTGGGGTCGAAGGGCTCGCTCACGATCGATCCCCGAACACGAGACCGGCGAGCTGCGCGAACAGGGAGTCGTGGGTGGGAAGCCATCGTCCGACGAGGGGAGGGATGGAGGTGAGGGTGCGCCAGTCGGAGTCCCAGAGCATCCGGTACTCCGGGCCGTTGGACTCCCCGGGGCGGTCGTAGCCTCCGGTCCACTTCTCCTGTGCCGCTGCGAGGGCTCCCTCGACGTCGGGCAGTCTGGATCCGTAGGCCTCGCTGGTCCTGGGCGCGAACGGCAACGGGCGCGACAGCCCGACCTGGCGCAGGTAGGCCAGAGTACGGAGCCACGTCGCCGCGTCGCTCTGGCCCCACGCTCCCTCATGGTGGATACCCCCGCGCGCGCGTCCCGCGTGGACGAGGGCGCCGGCCGTGGGGATCCCCGCCGCGCACAGCGCCGCCACCCTGATCCGCAGCGCGAGCACATGGGACGCCTTGCGGTCGCTGAAGCTGAGTTCGATCAGCGGACCGTGGACGGGATGCCGCAGCACTCCGGTGAGGACGGTGCCCGAGCGAGGATCCAGTGGCAGGTCCAGATGGGTGTACTCGTGGGCGGCGTCGGTGTCGTAGCCGATCTCCACGGCATTGGCCCGGATCCGAGCGACCTTGGCCGCCACCTCGTCCCACACCCCCTCGGGGCGGGCGACGGGCAGGACACCACGAGCGACTGCGAGCTGCCGGGCCTGGTCCAATGCGCGTCCCGACGTGAGGAGATCGTCACCCAGCTTCCATTTCTCGAGATTGTTCAACTCGATCATGAGCTCGAGGTCCTGAGCGTCCTCGTCGCGGTCCACTGCCAGGTCGAGGCTGCGCAGGAAGGCTTTCGCCGGATTCCGCCAGAAAGCCACCAGGTCATCGAGCGTCATATCCGCCGACACCGCGGCCACCCGCGCATCCCGCGGAGGGTCGGGTACGGGTGTGTCTGCCGACGCCACCGCGGCGGCGGCACGGTCGAAGCTCACCGCGACGCCACGCTGCGGATCCCGGGTGAAGTTGCGCGGATCGTGGGCGACCAAGGGGTGGTGCTGGACGACGTCGCCGATGCTGTCCAGCAGTTCCGCCAGTGGGGCGGCAGGCGGCAGGGAGTCCCCCGAGACGGGGTTGCGGGACGAGTAGGTGATGACGAGGTGCTGTTGGGCGGCGCACACGGCGTCGAGGAGCAGTTGCCGGTCCTCCGCGCGTGGATCGCGTTCGCCCGGCCGTGGGTCGACAGCGAGCAGATCGTCGCCTTCCAGCGTGAGCGATCGCGGGAAGGCCCCATCGTCCATGCCGAGAAGGCACACGACGCGGAACGGGACGTTGCGCATCGGCCGCATCGCCACCACGTCCACCCCGCCGGCGAGCAGTCGCGGCCGAGGGCCGTATCGAGCCAGTTCGGCGTCGAGGAGCGCTGCGACCTCGCCCAGTCGAACGTGCGCGTCTCCGTCCAGCGATCGCGAGACGACAGACATGGCCGCCGCGAGGCGCCACTGCGCCTCACCTCCGACCAACGGCTCGATCCACTCGGTGATGGCGGTCGCCCAGTCTCGGGCCGGGTGTGACGAGCGGGCGAATCGCCAAGCCCCCTGAAGGGTCGCCACGACTTGGTCCAGCGCGGCAACCAGCGAGACGTCGCTCTCTGCGGACGCCTCGATGGGGGCAACCCCTCGGATGAGCTCGGCGTCGCGACCGTCGACAGCCACCCCCGTGGCAAGCCGGTCCATGCCCGCCTCCCACGTGTTCGCATCGCCGGCATCGACACCGAAGGTCGCGCGGTGTTCCCGGCTGAGGCCCCACCGCACCCCCGCATCGGTGACGAGTCGCTCGATACGACTGTGGGCCTGTGCGTCGAGACCGAACCGGTCGGCGACGGCGGGCTGCTCCACCAGGTCGAGGACCTCCGCAGCCGTCATGCGCGCCGCGAGCAGACCCACGAAGGCCTGCACCACTTGCAGCACCGGGTTGTCGAGGCGGGTGCTGCGATCTGCGACCGACACCCGGAGATCGCGGGTCGGTCCCCCGATCGGCGCCTCTGTTGTACCGAAGACCTGCCCGATCAGGGGTGCGTAGCGGTCCAGGTCGGTACACATCACCAGTACGTCGCGCGCCTGCAAGGACTCGTCCTTCTGCAACAGTCCCAGGATCTGGTCGCGCAGCACCTCCACCTGGCGCAGTGCCCCTGCGCAGCCGTGCACGGTCAGGGAGTCATCCCCGGCTGCCGGGGGACCAGCGGCCAACGGCTCATCGCGGGCGATCGAGACCTGGAGCCGGCTGAGTAGGGTACCGACGGACTCGGGATATCCCGGCAGGCGTTCCCACTCCGGCCGCATCGACTCCAGTGCCCGAAGCGCGGTCAGTTCCTCCCGGCCGAGCGCGTCGACCAGGTGATTCCCCCCGGTGACGCCGTGCCGGGTATCCGCATGGCCCGGTGAATGCTCGACCATCAGGACAGCGACCTCCCGATCGCGTGCCAACGCCTCGAGGAACTGCTGCTCCAAGACGCCGTAGCGCGTCACCCCGAAAACCGCGAGACGCGCGGGGATGTCGACGTCGCCGATGCCTCCGGCCAGCAGTTCCCTCACCCGCAGCGGCCACGGTGGGGTGCCGGTCTGCTGCAGCACATGACGGAAGACGTCTGCCTGCCACAGATACTGCGACGGGGTCTGGGCAGTGTTTCCTTCCGCCCACTCGAGCAAGAGGTCGGGTCGCTGGGATGCG
>CAIWTL010000236.1 GCA_903915555.1 uncultured Micrococcales bacterium
ACGTGCACCTCGGCGTCGGCCCGACCGAACCGCCAGTCGTGCTTGCGCAGCGCCTCCTTGGTGCCCGCCACCGCCAGCGGCAGGATCGGGACCTGGGTCTCGATCGCCAGACGGAACGCCCCGTCCTTGAACCTGCCGAGCTCTCCGTCGACAGCGCGGGTGCCCTCGGGGAAGATCATCACCGACACCCGGTTGCGCAGGTAGTCGGCGCAGGCAGCCATGGCCTTCTGCCCGCTCTCCCGGTCGCCGCGGTCGACCTGGATGTCCCCGGCGAGGTACATGAGCCACCCGGCCACGGGGATCCGGAACATCTCCTTCTTCGAGAGCCACTTCATCTCCCATGGCAGGTGGGAGATCAGGAGGATGTCGACGAACGACTCGTGGTTCGACACCACCACGTAGGGGTGCCGGTGGTCCCGGGGCAGGTGGCCGGTGACCCTGAAGTGCCAGAGCGGGTTCAGCTTCTCGTGCACCACCGGCAGGCGCCGGAAGAGATAGCCGACCCAGTAGCGGCCCCGGTCGAACGGGTAGGTGACCACCAGCGTGATCGCCATGAGCGGCAACCACACGAGGGCGCACACCCCGAACACGAACCACGACCAGATCGACAGGAGCGTGACCGCCGGCCCGGCGGATCCCTTCGTCGGCCGGTCGGACTTCGTGGCGTCGGACATGCGCGCAGGCTAGGTCGGCGGACCGTCGCGGCGCGAGGCCGGTGCCACAGGTCTCACCCGCCGGGGACGCCGGCGACGATGATGTGGTGATGGAGGGCACCGGCAGGGACATCGGGAGCGACGTCGTGGAACGCGAGGCCGAGCGCCTCCGTGACGAGGAGCCGACCGGCGAGGAGCAGGTCGCCAACTCGCCGCGCGAACGGCGGCTGGAGCTGGCGGTCACGATCCTGCTGTCCGCGAGCGCCCTGTTGTCGGCGTGGTGCGCCTACCAGTCCACACGGCTGGGCAGCGAGGAGTCGCTCGCGAACAACCGTTCGAGCGTCCTGCAGCTCCGGGCGTTCCGGGCGGAACAGCAGGCGACGCAGCAGTCGCAGGCCGACCTCGGGGCCTTCGAGCAGTGGCTGGCCGCCACCTACGCCGGGGACGCGGCCCGTGCCGACTTCGTGCGGCAGCGGTTCAGCGACAGCCTCGCCACCGCGTTCGGGGCCTGGTCGGCGCTCGATCCCCTCACCGACGCGGACGCCCCGGCGTCGCCGCTCGAGATGGAGCAGTACGTCCCTCCGGACGGGACCACCGCGGCACGGTTCGACGAGCGCGCCCAGCAGGCGGAGGAACAGGCGAACGAGGCCGGTGAGGCCGCCGACAACTTCGTGCTCGCCGTCGTGCTCCTCGCCGCGGCGCTGTTCCTGCTCGGCATCCAGACCCGGATCGGCGTGTTCGAGCTCCGGCTCGCCATGACCGTCCTCGCCGGTGCGTTGGTGGTGGGGACCGCGATCTGGGTGCTCACCCTGCCCACCTCGATCGGCGTCTGACGAGTCGTTCGACAGACGAATCGTCCCCCAATACTGTGCGCAGCGTGACCGATTCACCACACATGGTGGGGGCCGACCCGTCGGCCGTCACGCCCACACACAGCCGATTGCTGGCGGTGGTCCTCCCGCTGGGCCTCATCGTCGTCATCC
>CAIWTL010000237.1 GCA_903915555.1 uncultured Micrococcales bacterium
CGCGTCTTCTCCCCACCGGACAGCACCCCCGCCGGCTTGTGGACATCGTCACCGGTGAACAGGAACGATCCGAGGACGTCGCGCGCCTGTTGCTCGGCGATATCGGCGCCGGCGGAGAGCATGTTCGCCAGCACAGTGGCCCCCGTGTCCAGTTGCTCGTGCTCCTGGGCGTAGTACCCGAGGCGCAACCCATGGCCGGGCTCCACATTCCCGGTGTCGGGGAGGTCCTCCCCGGCCAGCAGTCGCAGCAGGGTGGTCTTGCCCGCGCCGTTGAGTCCCAGGATCACGACGCGGGACCCGCGGTCGATCGCGAGGTCCACGTCGGTGAAGACCTCCTGGGAGCCGTAGTACTTGCTCAGTTCCGAGGCGGTGAGGGGCACTCGGCCGCACGGCGCGGGTTTGGGCAGCCGCAGTCGGGCCACGCGGTCGGCCTGACGCTCCTCGACCCCTGCGAGCAGCCCGTCGGCCCGGCGCAGCATGACCTGAGCCTGCTTCGCCTTTGTCGCCTTGTAGCGCATCCGCTCCGCCTGGTCGCGGAGGGCGCCGGCCTGCTTGACGGCGTTGGCCTTCTCGCGGCGCCGACGCCGTTCATCGACCTCGCGTTGGCGGAGGTAGGACTGCCATCCCATGTTGTAGATCTCGATCACGGAGAGGATCGCGTCCAGGTGGAACACGCGGTTGACGGTCGCCGAGAGCAGGTCGACGTCGTGGCTGATGACCACCAGGGATCCGCGGAAGGAGGCCAGGAAACCGCGCAGCCAGGTGACCGAGTCGGCGTCCAGGTGGTTGGTGGGCTCATCCAGCAACAGGGTCGGCGCTCCCGAGTAGAGGATGCGCGCGAGTTCCACCCGGCGCCGCTGACCACCCGAGAGAGTCCCCAACGCCTGGTCCAGGACACGCTCGGGCAGTCCCAGGTTTCCCGCGATCGCCTCTCCTTCGGCGGTGGCGGCGTAGCCGCCGAGCCGCAGGAACTCCGTCTCGGCGTTGCTGTAGCGGCGCATGGCGCGTTGCCGCGTGGCCTCGTCGGCGCTGGCCATCCGTTCCGCGGCCAGGTCCATGCGGCGGCGCGCGTCGTGGATGCCCCGTGCCGACAGGATGCGGTCGCGAGCCGATTCCTCCGGGTCCCCCGATCGGGGATCCTGCGGCAGGTATCCGATGTCACCGGAGATCGCCACCGACCCACCGGCGGGAGCGGCCTCCCCTGCCAGGACCCGGGTGAGGGTCGTCTTGCCGGCACCGTTGCGGCCGACGAGACCGACCTTGTCACCGGGGCCCACCCGGAAGGTCGCCTCGGACAGCAACAGCCGGGGGCCGGCGCGCAGCTCGAGGTCGTCGACGGTGATCACAGGACCTCCAGTCTATGCGCCCGCGGTGCCGGCGCCTCACCTCGGCGACAACGCCTGCTTCCGCGTGCCGACGTGGTTAGGGTGATCAGGCAGCGTTCGGAGGTAGGCGTGAAATTCGACGACAGCAACGTCGACGCATCACAGGTCCAGGATCTGCGGGGCGGTCGCGGCGGCGGTGGGCCGGGCCGGGGCGGCGGCATGGGTCGCGGCGCCACCGTGGGCGGCCTGGGAATCATCGGGCTCATCATGGCCGTGTTCTTCGGCGTGAACGTCGCCGGCAACGAACCCGAGCCCCAGTTCATCCCCACGCAGACCCAGACACAGTCGCAGACCCGGACCGGGACCACCATGGGCACCGGGAGCGACCTGGCCACCCGCTGCAACCAACCCGGCGCCATCGACCAGTACGAAGACTGCTTCATCACCAAGGTCTTCAACGAGACCAACGAGATCTGGGCCTCCCAGGTGCAGGGGTACCGGCGCCCGACGCTGGTGTTCTTCGAGCGCGGGGTCCGTACGGCATGCGGTCCCGCATCCAGCGACACCGGTCCGTTCTACTGTCCCGGCGACGACAAGGTCTACATCGACCTCCCCTTCATGAAGCAGTTGCTGAACCGGCTGGGCGCCAACGGGCGGAACGCGGAGGCCTACGTGATCGCCCACGAGGTCGGACACCACATCCAGAACATCACGGGACAGGAGCGCCGGGTCCGCCAGCTGCAGGGGCAGGACCCGCGGAACCGCAACGCCCTCAGCGTCCGTATGGAGTTGCAGGCGGACTGCTACGCCGGGGTGTGGGCGCGGCAGGCCAACGAGCAGGGCAAGGTGCAGATCACCCCGTCGGAGTTGGACCAGGCCCGCGAAGCCGCTGCCGCGGTCGGGGACGATCGCATCAATCCGCGGCTGGGTCAGGAGCACTTCACGCACGGTTCCGCGCAGCAGCGGCAGGAGTGGTTCAACCGGGGCTTCGACTCCGGGGATCCCCGGCAGTGCAACACCTTCTGAGGTCGCCCGACACCGGTTGGCCGCCGACCGGCGGGGATCCGGTCAGATGTAGTTGCCGGGTTTGCGCTCGTCCGTGGGGTAGTCGTCGGTCATCCGCGCGCCCAGGAGCCGCCGGGTGAGGTCGTCGCGCTGACTGAGGAGTTCGTCGAGCGACTGCCTGAAATCACGCTCCTCGACACGCTCGGAGCCGCGTACCCCGGCGATCAGGGTGGCGCGTCGCGTCGCCTCCTTCGCGAAACTCGCGGTCACCCCCTCGCATCGATCGGCGAAACGGTCGAGGACGTCCTCGTCCAGTCCCAGTCCCCCCGCGTACAGCCGGAAGAGACGTCGCCGGCCCGCTCTGTCCGGCAGCGGGACCTCGACGGCCAGATCGACGCGGCCGGGCCGTGCCGCCAGGGCACGTTCGAGGACCTCGATCTGGTTGGTGGTGAGGATGAAGGCCACGTCCACATCGTTCTCGATGCCGTCGAGCTCGTTGAGCAGTTGCAGCAGCAGCGGGTGGGATCCGCCGCGGGCACCCCTGTCCTCGGCGATGAGGTCGACGTCCTCGACGATGACCAGCGCCGGATGCAGTTTCCGGGCGATGTCGCAGGCCTGCGCGATCTTGTCCACGGCCGTCCCACTCACGAGGACCACCGTGAACTCGGGCAGCCGACCGAGCAGGTAGTTGATGACGTGCGTCTTGCCCGTGCCGGGAGGGCCGAACAGCAGGACACCGCGCTTGAGGTGCTGGTGATGCGCCCGGAGGAAGTCGCGCTGTTCGGCGATGCCGGAGACCTGGCGTTCGATCCGCTCCAGCAGCCCCTCGGGCAGGATCACCTGGTCGCGGTCGACCTCCCGGGGCTCATGGAACCGCAGCGGGCCGACTCCCTGCGAGAACGCGTGGGAGTTGATGGACACCACCCGCCCACGGAAGACATTGCGTTCCGACATGAGGGTCTCGAGGCGTTGGAAGAACGCCTCGGCGTCTTCTCGGTGCGGACCGGCGACCTCGAGGTTGGCGGGGTGTCCGGGGTCATCGGGGTCACCCCCGCGCAGCCAGAGGACCATCGGGGTCCGCGCTTCCCCCCAGGGGATGATCGCGAGGGCACCGGCCAGGCACGTCAGGTCCCGCCCACCACCGATGGGTACCGACCGGTAGTCGACCGGTCCGACGCGGTAGTCCGGGTCGGACAGCAGTTCGGCGAAGTCCCGATAGAGCCGACCGATCCCCGCGACACCCACGACGGTGAACCTGCCCACCTCCTCCTGGATCGCATCGAGAGCCAACTGGATGTTGGGGAGCTCGAACGAGGGATAGGAGCGCGACACGATCGGCAGCGAGTTGGGGTCACACCCCAGTTCCTTCTCGAGACGCCGTGACAGGGATGCGTCGCGGTCGTGGGCCTTGTTGACCACTTCGCGCAGGAATTGTTGGAACAGCCGCCCGAACTCGTTGAGGTCCGACGCGTCCGCGTCATCCTGGGTCGGCTCTGGGTCAGTGGACACAGGACATTCCTAGTGCACCCTCGTGGGTTTCGGCTGCCAGAGGCCGGTTCAGACGTTGAAGCCGAGAGCCCGCAGCATCTCGCGACCGTCGTCGGTGATCTTGTCCAGGCCCCACGGCGGCATCCACACCCAGTTGATGAC
>CAIWTL010000238.1 GCA_903915555.1 uncultured Micrococcales bacterium
CCGATCACGACGCTGCTCGCCAACAGGATCCCCAGCGCGATCAGGGGCAGCGACCACACGCGCCGGAAGGCCGTGATGAAGAACAGGATGGCGACGACGACGGCCGCGAACGCGAGGATGGTCTTGCTCGGCAGGATCGCGTGGACATCGACGTACTTCAGGCCGGTGAAACCGGGCACGAGCTGCTGGCTGGCGGTCGCCAGTTCGTAGCGGTCGAGCCAGTAGGCAGCGGCTTTGGCGAGCAGGATGAGTCCGGCGATGACCGCCAGCTGGGACTGGGCCGCGGGGCTGACGGAACGCGACTCCCCCTGCAGCCGGATCCCCCCGTAGAGGTACTGGACGACGACGACCGTGATCAGGCACAGGAACAGGACGGCGAAGAGCCACCCCAGCAGGAACCGCAGCCACGGCAGCTCGAAGACGAAGAAGCCCACGTCGAGCCCGAACTGCGGGTCGGTCTGCCCGAAGTCGCCACCCGAGCGCCACAACTGGAAGGTCCCCCACTCGGCACTGGCCGACAGGCCCGTCATGATCCCCATGAGGGTGGCCAGTCCGACGGTTGTGGCGACGCGGTAGGGCTCGATGGAGGCGCGGTAGCGCTCGAGCGACGCCTGCTCCGCCGTCATCCGGCCGAAAGCGGGCCGGGACTGGAACGCCAGGGCCGCGGTGAGCGCGAGAGCCCCGGCCATCAGGGTCCCGAAGATCAGGAACAGCCCGATCTGCGACATGACCGTCGTGGCGAAGACGGTGTTCTTCTCCACGGAGCCGAACCACAGCCAGTCGCTGTAGAAGCCGGCGAAGACGACGAACGCGAGCACGAGCCCGCTGAGCACCAGGATCGTGGGCACCAGCACGCGTCCGCGCGACGGAGGTTCGGCGAGTCGGGTGCTGCCGCCCCCGGCTCCCCCGGTCATGTCGAAGGCCATGGGCGCAACCCTACTCGTCCCCTACGGGCGGGCATCCCGGTAATGGCCGGTTGGCCCGCCAGGCCTCGATCGCGGCCACCGCCTCGGTCAGGTCGGCGACCGGCACGACGGTCAGGCCCGCCGGCTGCGCGGCCACGACCTCCCCGCAGTTGTCCCGCGGCGCGAGGAAGAGCCCCGCCCCCGCATCCTGCGCCGCCAGCATCTTCTTGTCGATACCGCCGA
This sequence comes from uncultured Micrococcales bacterium, assembly GCA_903915555.1. Lineage (GTDB taxonomy): Bacteria > Actinomycetota > Actinomycetes > S36-B12 > CAIWTL01. Next base: position 1,149 of record CAIWTL010000238.1, read on the forward strand.
TCGGTCCGACGGCACCGTCGCCGTCGATGGTTCCGGTGCCTGCGACAGTTCCCCCGCCCAACAGGTCGCCCGGTGTCAGCCGGTCGACCATCCCGACCGACAGCATCAGACCCGCACTGGGCCCCCCGATGCCGTCGAGGTTGACCGTCGCGGTGAAGTCCGACCGGTAGGAGTCCTCGGGGATGATCCCGATCAATCCCCGCTGCGGGTCGTCGGGATCGGGGCGGGAGACGACGACCACCCGACGCACCTCCCCATCCCGCTCCACGACCATGCGGAACTCGGTGCCGGGGGGCTCGCTCGAGACGACGTCGACGACGTCGCGCCGATCGCGGATCCGGGTGCCGTTCACCCGCAGGATCCGGTCCCCCGGCTCCAGAATCCCCTGCGAGGCCGAGTCGGCAGCTACCTGCAGG
>CAIWTL010000239.1 GCA_903915555.1 uncultured Micrococcales bacterium
TAACCAAGCCCTGTCGACACGGGGACGGACGCGACGGGCATGACCGGAACATTAGGCCTCAATCGATCCTCCGGCTACTGCGCGAGGCTACTGCGCATCGACCTGCTCGGGCGGCGGAGACCTGGCAGGTCAGGCGCGACCGAGATCCCGGGGGAGTCGATCCGAATCGGTCACCACCACCGACCGACGCCAGGTCAGGTGATCTGCGGCTCGGCCACCGATCGGACACCGCCGCGCTGGGCCCCGGCACCGGCGACCACGACGACGATGATGCCGACCACCTGGACCCACGTGGGCCACTGCTGGAGGACAACGGCCCCGATCACGACACCGAAGGCCGGCTCGAGGGCCATGAGGGTGCCGAAGGCGGTGTGCGTCATCCGTCGCAGCGCCAACATCTCGAGGGCGTAGGGGACGATCGGCAAGAGCAGCGCGAGCCCCGCAGCGGTCACGAGGACCCGCGCATCGATGTTGCCGACAGCCTGGGGTACCCCGATGACCGCGGCCGTCACGGCCGCGATGGGGACGGTCAGAGCGAGGCCCCGGACGCCGTCGAACCGGTCACCCACCGCCTGGGTCAGCAGGATGTAGCCGCCCCAACCGGCGGCGGCGAGTCCGGAGAGCACGAGTCCGGACACACTCACCTGACCGTGCCAGGGCTCGGTGAGGAGCACGACGCCGACGAGTGCGAGTGCGGGCCAGACCAGGGCAGCGGCTCGGTGGCTGCGCACGGCAGCAACCGTCAGGGGGCCGAGGAACTCGATGGCGACCACGGTGCCCAGGGGCAGCCGTTCGATCGCGGCGAGGAAAGCGACGGTCTGCAGACCGGTGGTCACACCCAGTCCGACCAGAACGGGTAGGTCCGAGCGGCGGATGCTGCGCAGTGGGGGACGGGCCACGACGAGGAAGACCACAGCGGCGATCGTGAGGCGTAGCCAGGCCGTCCCCCCCGGGCCCACGACCTCCATCAGACCGAGCGACAGCGCGGCCCCGAGTTGGACCGACAGCATCGCCACCACCGCCAGCGACCACGGCGGTGGTCGGCCGGTCATCCGAACCTCGCACGACGGACGATGGACTCGACGATGCGGCGGTATCCCTCACCCATGTGTGCTCCCGGTACCGGGCTCGAAGACGACCAACGTGAACCGACCGGCACGACGGCCCACCTGTCGGTACCCGTGCGGGACGTCGCCGGGGAACGAGAGCGCATCTCCTGCCCCCAACTCGTGGATCTCGTCCCCCACCACCACCTGCACAGTGCCTTGGCGGACCTGGATGAGTTCGCGCGTGCCCGGCGCGTGGCCTTCGCTCAGGTGCTCGTCACCGACCTCGAGACCCCAGTCCCACAACTCGACGACGTGGGGGCCGCCGGCCGTGGTCACCAGTTCCCCCCGCCCGCCGGCGCTACCCGTCCACAACTCCGCACCCTCACCCGCCGGGGTGAGCCGGACGTCCCGGGGATCGGGGTCCTGCACGAGCTCCGGGAGACCGACCCCCAGGGCGCTACCGATCCGCAGCAGTGTGGCCACGCTGGGGTTGGCCGCCCCCTGTTCGACGTTGATCAGTTGCCGTCTGCTGACGCCGGTCGCCGCCGCCAACTGATCCAGGGTCCACCCCCGGGTCGCACGGTGGCGCCGGACCCGGCCTCCGATGGCCAGCGCGAGAGCCGCGGGATCCTGGGACATGAGTGCAGCCTAGTGCACTCTATCTGCACTTCGATACATGGTTCCGTGGAGAGTGGGCCCTGCGGTGTGAGCCCGTGTTCCGGGCCAGGGGCATCGCATCGCGGGTCACGTGCAAGGATCTTCCGTGGTCGAGGTCAACGGTGAACTGCTCCTCGTGACCCATCGGGATCCCGTCGAATGGCACGGTGGCGGTCCGACCTACGTACGGTCCTGGGCCCGGGCGGCTCAGTGCCTGGGGATACGTCCCCGCATCGTCACGCTGTCGGACCGCTCAGAGGTGCGTGCGTCGCCCTACGGGACTGTTCACCGGGTGCGTTCACCGCTGGGGCGCACGTCCTCCCTCACTCTGTCCGTGACGAGCCCGTTGCTCGGCCGGGCAGCGCTCGACATCCTCGCCGACCGGCCGGGTACGCACGTCGTCCACGGCTTCAGTGGATGGCCCCGGATCCCGGCCGGTGATGTGAGGGCGATGGCGGACCGCGGTGTGACCGTCCGCCTCGTCCAGACCGCCTGGACCACGATGCGCCACGAGATCGCGGGGAAGTTGGCCAGCGGTGAGATCGCCGGGTCCGCTCGGGTGAAGGCGTGGGGCGAGGCGCTGTGGAGTCGCCTCGCGAACGACCGGGTGCAGCACTCCTCGTTCCGCGACAGTTCATGCGTCGTCGTCAACTACCGCACGACGGAACGCATCCTGCGGGAGCAGTGGCCGGAGACCGCCTTCGCGATCCGACACATGCCCTACCTCGCCGAGAGCGCCTTCGACGCGGGACCGCTGCCGACCCGATCACCGGACCCATCCGTCGAGGCAGTTGGCGCCCCAGCGCCTCCGATGATCGTGGCCATGAGCCGCCACACCGCCCGCAAGGGACTCGGGGTGCTCATCCGGGCGCTGCACCTCCTCTCCGGCCGGGGCATCGATTTCCGCGCGTGCCTGCCGAGCGAGGGACCCCTGCTGCATTCGCACCGCGCCAGGGTCGCCCAACTGGGTCTGGCGGATCGGGTGATGCTGCCCGGCCTCGTAGACAGTCCCACTGACTACATCAGGGCGGCCGACGTGTTCGTCCTGCCGTCGTTGGAGGAGGGCAGCGGATCGGTCTCGGTGCTGGAGGCGCTGCAGGCCACGGTGCCTGTCGTGGCCAGCGACGTCGACGGCATGCACGAGGACCTCAGCGACGATGTCGACGGGATCCTGGTGAGGCCCGGCGACGCCTCCGACCTCGCGCAGGCGTTACAGGATCTGATCA
>CAIWTL010000240.1 GCA_903915555.1 uncultured Micrococcales bacterium
CGACGAGTACACCCGTGGGAGCTGGCGCGGTGGGGTCGTCGGCGAACGCCACCTCGGCGGGAGGGGAGGATGCGTACGACACGACGAGTGGCCGGTCCCCCTCGCCACTCCCCCCGCTGAAGCGCCGGTAGTAGGCCGAGTCCCAACTGTTCTCCACCGCCACCCCGTTGCCCTTCAGCCGCTGCCAGTACCCGCTGAAGCCCTCCGGGCCGAACTCGGCGACCGACGCGAGGAGGAAGGCCAGGCCGGGAGTGGACGTGGCCGGGTTCTCGACCACCAGAAGATCCCGGTACTCCGGGCGGGTCAGGTCGTCCAGCGTCCGCGGCACCGCGAGTGACCGGTCCGCGAACCACCGTCGGTCGTAGTTCACACACACATCGCCGAGATCGACAGGGGTGACCCCGGGCGCCAGGCGGTACTCCCCGGGCACATCGGCGACGCCGGTCGCCTCATAGGGCTCGAACAACGGGGTCCCGGCGACCCGGGACAGCAGGTTGTTGTCGAGACCGAACAGGACGTCTCCCTCGGGGGTGCCCTGGGTCAGCAGGGCGCGGTTGACCACTTCGGCCGCGTCACCGGCACGCACGATCTCCACGGGATATCCCGACAGTCGCGTGAACTCCCGCAGTGTGCTCTTGGAGATCGCATAGGAGTCGTAAGTCACGAGGGTGACGGGCGCCGCGGGAACCGACGCGGAGGAGGCGTCACCGGTCGGCTCGACTGCGGTGGTGCAGGCGCCGAGCACGACGGCCAACGAGACGGACATGGCCAGGGCGGCGATACGGGACACGATTCCTCCGCTGGTATTACCCAGATCAGGTACGCGGGTCGGTGCCGCCACCGGACGTGCCGGTCAGGCTCACCCTCTCAGTCCGATGGGCCCGGACTCCCCGAGTGCACTGCCAGCGTAGCCCAGCGGCCGGGATCCGGATCAGACAGCCTCGTCGATCGGCGCGGGAATCCGCTCGATGTCGGCTCCCAGCCGCTGCAGGTCGGGGATGAAGGAGTCATACCCCCGATCGATGTGATGGACATCCGTCACGAGCGTCTCGCCCGAGGCGACCAGCCCGGCCAGGACCAGACTCGCGCCCGCCCGGATGTCGGTGGCCACCACCGGCGCCCCCGACAGCCGTTCCCGACCGCGCACCAGGGCGTGATGCCCCTCGATGCGCACGTCGGCACCCAACCGGATGAGTTCGTTCACGAATTTGAAGCGGCTCTCGAACAGGTTCTCGGTGACCATGGCCATACCGGTCGCCACCGCGTTGAGGGCGATGAACTGCGGCTGCAGATCCGTGGCGAATCCGGGGTACGGCAGGGTGACGATGTCGACGGCCGTGGGGCGGTCGGTCATGCGCACCCGGAAGCCGTCCGGCTCCCCCGTGACCTCTGCGCCGGCAGCCGTCAGTTTGTCGAGGGCGAGGTCGAGATGCTGCGGGTCGGCATCCACGATCCTGACGTCGCCACCCGTGATCGCCGCCGCCACGGCCCAGGTGCCCGCGACGATGCGATCCGGAACCGTGCGATGGGTCGTCGACGTCAGTGTGGGCACACCGGTGATCGTCAGGGTCGAGGTACCCGTCCCCTCGATCTGCGCCCCCATCGCGGTCAGCATCCGGCAGATGTCGACGATCTCGGGCTCCCGGGCGGCGTTGTCGATGACGGTGGTCCCGTCCGCGGTCACGGCCGCCATGTGGAGGGTCTCGGTGGCGCCGACACTCGGGAAGTCCAGCCAGATCGGGGCACCCTTGAGCCGCTCCGGGGCCGAGGCCAGGACGTACCCGTGTTCGCTGGTGACCTTGGCGCCCATACGCTCCAGGCCCGCGAGGTGCATGTCCAGTCCACGGGACCCGATGGCGTCACCCCCGGGCAACGCGATGTCCGCGACCCCGAGTCGTGCGATGAGGGGACCGAGAACCGAGATGGACGCCCGCATCTGGCGGACAAGGTCGTAGTCGGCCCGCTGCTCCAGTTCGGCCGGGACGTCGATGTCGAGGCGCCGGGCAGCACGGTCGAACGTGACCGACGCCCCCAGCCGCTCGATCAGGCGCGCCATGATGTCGACGTCCATGATGTCGGGGACGTTGGTGATCGTCGTGCGGCCTTCGGCGAGCAGGGCGACCGCCATCAGCTTCAGGACCGAGTTCTTGGCGCCCCGGACACGCACCTCGCCGATGAGTGGTGAACCACCCTGCACCCGGAACGCTTCCACGCCTCGCATGGTAGGTCCCCACCGGCTGGATCCGGCGACACTCGACGACATAGGGCGCGGCGTGCCCCGACCGGGAGGGGAGGAAACCCCCCGACCCGGGTGAGGTCGGACACGTCGGCGGCCGGCGGGACACCCGCGCCCCCGCGTGGTCCGGAATGCGGAAAGGACGCAGCAGCCTACGATGGCCGCATGGTCAACCTCACCAGGATCTACACCCGCACGGGTGACCACGGAACCACCGCCCTCGGCGACTTCAGCCGGACCAGCAAGAACGACCCCCGACTGACCGCCTACGCCGACGTCGACGAGGCCAATGCCGCCCTCGGTGTCGCCGTGGCCATGGGTGACCTCGACCCGGATATCCAGGCTGTCGTCCGCCGGGTCCAGAACGAACTGTTCGACGTGGGTGCGGACCTGTGCACCCCCATCACCGACGACGAGTCGCGGCTGCGGGTCGGCGAAGGGTATGTCACCCGACTCGAGCAGGACTGTGACCGCTTCAATGCCACGCTCGAGCCACTGCGCTCGTTCATCCTGCCCGGGGGTACCCCCGGAGCCGCGCTGCTCCATGTCGCCCGGACGGTCACCCGGCGGGCCGAGCGTGCCACCTGGCGCGCCCTGGGCGAGTATCCGGACTCGATGAACCCGCTCACCGCGACGTACCTCAACCGGTTGTCCGATCTTCTGTTCATCCTGTCGCGCGCCGCCAACGGCGGCGCGGATGTGCTCTGGGCCCCCGGAGCCACGGACTGATCCGGGACATCACCGACGCGAACCGGGTCCTCCGACCCTTGTCCTCGGACCGGAGATGCGGTTGCGTGGGGTCATGGCCACCGTTCTCTTCACCGGCTTCCCCGGGTTCCTCGGCTGCGCCCTGCTGCCCCTCGTCCTCGCCGCTCGACCGGGCGACACGGCGGTGTGCGTCGTCCAGGCCCATCACGGCGCGATCGCCGCGCAGCGCCTGGCGGAGATCATGGACCGCCACCCCCACGTGGCGGGCCGGGTCGCCCTGGTCCCCGGCGATATCACGCAGACCGGTCTCGGCGTCGAGGGCGGGTTGCCCGACGATATCGGGGAGGTGTTCCACCTGGCCGCTGTCTACGACCTCGCCGTTCCCGAGGACGTGGCCCGCCGGGTGAACGTCGAGGGCACGGCCAACGTCCTGGAGGTGTGCCGTGCGGTCGACGGCCTCACCCGACTGCACCACGTGAGCACGTGCTACGTGAGCGGTTCCTACGACGGCGTGTTCACCGAGGACGACCTCGACGTCGGCCAGGAGTTCCAGAACCACTACGAACGCACGAAGTTCGAGTCGGAGGTGTTGGTGCGCGAGGCCATGGGTGACGGGCTACCGGCCACCGTGTACCGGCCGGGCATCGTCGTCGGCGACTCGACCACCGGTGACACACAGAAGTTCGATGGCCCCTACTTCATGGCGAACTTCCTGCTGATGCAGCCGCGGCACGCCGTGGTGCCACGCGTCGCGGACCCGGACCGGATCGTGATCAGCCTCGTGCCCCGTGACTTCGTCGTCCACGGCATCGCGGAGCTCAGCACGACGCCGGAATCCGAGGGCCGCACGTACGCCCTGGTCGACCCCACCCCACCGACCGTCCGGCATGTGGTCGACACGTTCGCCGATCTTCTGGGCAAGGACGTCCATTGGGTGCCGGTGCCGCTGGGCATCACCCGTCGGGCGCTGGGGTTGTCGGGCCTGGAGCGACTCCTCGGATTCCCGGAGGAGGCCTTGGCCTACTTCGCCCACCCCACCCGGTACGACACCCGGCGCGCGAGCGCGGATCTGGCCCACACGTGCCCACCGTTCGACGACTACGCACCGATCATGATGGACTTCGTCCGGGCACATCCCGAGGTGTCGTCGCAGGCCATGGTGTGACCGTGGTCGGCCCGGTCAGTGGCCGAGGCCGCCACCCTGCGCCTGGAGCGCCACGTCGATGCGGGTCTCCGCCCGTTTGATGGCCGCCGTCTCGTCCGGATCGTCCGCGCCGGCATCCTCGGCGCGCTTCTTGGCCGCCTTGGCGCGTTCGACGTCGATCTCTCCTGACCGCTCGGCCGTCTCGGCGAGGTCGAGGACCTGATCGGCATGGCGATCTACCTCCTCGCGCCGGCCTCCGACTTCTGCACCGGCCAGGTGCTGTATGTGGACGGCGGGTATACCGCCGCATGAGACCGACGCCCGGCGAGCAGGTCGCGGTCGTCGGCGCCGGC
>CAIWTL010000241.1 GCA_903915555.1 uncultured Micrococcales bacterium
CGTGTTCGTCCCAGACCTTCTCCGCCATGGTTCGAGGCATGATCTCCGCCCTCTCCTGCTCTCGGTCGCATCCCGACATCGGTTGGCGTCGCCATCCCCGGACCGATGTCTCCTACCTCGGCATCTCATATATTGAGATGCTACTCTCATTGCGTGGACAACCCTACCACTCCGGAGACCGTGCTGCCGATCAGCGGCGGCCAGCCGGGTGACAGCGGCGTCGGTGTCCTCGACAAGACGATGGCACTTCTCGGAGCTGTCGAGGCGGGGCCCTTGTCCCTCGCGGGTCTCGTGGCTGCGACCGGTATCCCCCGCCCCACGGCACATCGACTCGCGGTGGCGTTGGAGTCCCATTCGATGCTGATCCGGGACGGGGACGGCAGGTTCGACCTGGGACCGCGGGTGGCGGACCTCGCCCTGGCCCGCGGTTCCGACGGCCTGGTCGCGCTCGCCCGACCGTTCCTGCTCGATCTCCGCGACCGGACCGGTGAGAGCGCGCAGTTGTACCGCCGGCGGGGGGACTCCCGGATCTGCGTCGCAGGCGCCGACCGAGGAGCGGGACTGCGCGACACGGTGCCCGTGGGTGCCGTCCTCACGATGGGCGCCGGATCAGCCGCCCAGGTCCTGCTCGCCTGGGAGCCCTCGGCGGGGAACGACTTCCCCGAACGGACACTGGCCGCGGTGCGGGAGCAGGGCTACGCGCACAGCATCGCCGAGCGGGAGGCCGGGGTGGGTTCGGTCTCTGCCCCGGTCCGTGGGCCGGGGGGCCGCGTCCTCGCCGCCCTGAGCGTCTCGGGGCCGATCGAGAGACTCGGGGAACGGGCCGGTCCGCGAATCGGACCTCTCGTACGTGAGGCCGCCGATCGACTCAGCGCTGAACTCGGCTGAGCCCTCACCGACGCGGACGAGCGTCAACGGGGCGACGAATCGACGAACGGCGGCCGACAGATCGTCGCGGCCACCCCCCGACCCCGGACGTCGACCGTCACCGGGTCACCGATCTTCGACGATGGGTCCACCAGCGCCAACGCGATGCCGCAGCGCAGGCTCGGTGAGAAGGTCCCCGATGTCGTCTCCCCGATCAGCCGCCCCTCGGCGTCGAGGACGGCCATGCCCGGCCGCGGCACTCCCCGATCATCGAAGCGGATACCCCGGAGCCTGCGTCCCGATTCGGCGGCCTTCCGGTCGACGAGAGCGTCACGGCCGAGGAAGTCCCCCTTGTCCCAGCCGACCGCCCACGACAGGCCCGCCTCGACGGGACCCACGTCCTCGGTCAACTCGTGGCCGTGCAACGGGTAACCCATCTCGGTGCGCAGAGTGTCGCGCGCACCGAGTCCGGCGGGGGTGACGGCGGGAACTTCGACGAGCGCCTCCCACAACGCCCCCGCCGCCTCGGTCGGGATCAGGATCTCGTAGCCGTGCTCGCCGGTGTAACCGGAGCGGGAGACCGTCGCCGGGGCCTCTTCGAAGACTGTCTCCACGGCTGTCATGTAGTCCATGTCGGCGGGCAGGCCCAGGGTCCGGAGCACCTCCGGCGACGCCGGGCCCTGCACCGCGATGATCGCCAGATCCGAACTCTCGTCGGTCAGGGCGTCACCGAGGGCGTCCGCGAGGACGTCGCGTACCCGACCGGTGTTGGCGGCGTTGGGAACGATCGTGACGACGTCGGGAGCGATCAACGTCACCATCATGTCATCGACCGCCCCACCGCCCGCGTTGCACAGCAGCGTGTACTGCATGCCGCCGGGTTGGATGCGATCGAGATCATTGGTCAGCAGTGTGTTGAGCGTCGACACGGCCTCCGCGCCCTCGACCCGCAGGTTGCCCATGTGCGAGACATCGAAGATCCCGCAGCCCGACCGCACGGCCCGATGCTCCGTGACGGTGCCGGAGCGGTACTCCAGAGGCATCTCGTAGCCCGCGAAGTCCCCCATCTTGGCTCCGGCTGCCACATGCCAGGGATGCAACGGGGTGGAAAGCGCCGACGACATGATCGAAACGCTACGACACAGCCGATAGGGTTGCGCGCATCAGCCCCTTGGAGATGACGTGCCCACTGCCAGGATCGCCGCCGCCGCCGCGTCGGCAGTCACATCCGCCGACACGATGGTCCTCCTCGCAGACGCACGCGGGGTGATCCTCGCACCCGCACTGGCCGCCTCCCGACGCCGCCTGCTGACCCGGGCGACGGAGGCCATCGGCCAGGGCCCGATCACGACTCTGCCGGGGTCGGTCATCGGGCGGGACGGGATCGTCGTCGTGACCCGCGACCAGGGACCGGCCGGGACCGAGGGGATCCGGCGGGCCGTGGGATCCGCACTCCTCGGCCTGGACACCGCAGCCCGCGTCGCCGTCGTGTGCCCGGATCCCTCCCCCACGACAGTCGCCGCCGTCGCGGAAGGCGCCCGCCTGGGTGCCTACCGTTTCACCCGCTACAAGTCCGCCCCGACATGCAAGCGGATCGACGTGGTCGTTCCCGGTGAACCGGATCGCGCGCAACGCGACGCGGTCAAGCGAGCCAACATCGTCGCTGACGGCGTGTACCTGGCTCGCGACCTCGTCAACACGGCACCCAACGACCTCGGACCCGCGGACCTCGCCGACATCGCCCGCAGCGAGGCCGAGAGGTCCGGCGTGGGCGTCAAGATCTGGGACGACAGGGCCCTGCGCAAGGGCGGATTCGGTGGCCTCACAGCGGTCGGCCAGGGCTCGGCACGCGGCCCCCGGCTCGTCCGGCTCTCCTACCGGCCGTCGAAAGCGTCGGCCACCGTGGCATTGGTCGGCAAGGGCATCACCTTCGACTCCGGCGGTCTTTCCCTGAAACCTCCCAAGTCGATGGAGACGATGAAGTGCGACATGGGCGGCGCAGCCGCGGTGCTCGCTGCCGTCATCACCGCCGCCCGGCTGAAGGTGCCGGTGGCCGTCACCGGGTGGCTGGCCGTTGCGGAAAACATGCCGAGTGGCACGGCACAGCGTCCCGGCGACGTCATCACCATGCGCGGCGGCACGACAGTGGAGGTCCTCAACACGGATGCCGAGGGACGCCTCGTCCTTGCCGACGCGATGGTCGAGGCCGCCGCCGACGGGCCCGACGCCATGCTCGATATGGCCACTCTCACCGGCGCGCAGATGATCGCGCTGGGCAACCGCGTCGCCGGCGTGATGGGCAACGACGACCAGCAACGTGCCGCCGTCGTGGCCGCCGGCGGCGACGCCGGCGAGATGGTGTGGCCCATGCCCCTGCCGGAGGAACTGCGGGCGTCGCTGGATTCCCCGATCGCGGACCTGGCCAACATCGGCGACCGCAACGGCGGGATGCTGACCGCCGCGCTGTTCCTCCGGGAGTTCGTTCCCGACGGACTTCCGTGGACTCACATCGACATCGCGGGGCCCGCGTTCAACGAGGCCGCACCCCACGACTACACGCCCAAAGGTGGGACGGGCTTCGGGGTCCGGACACTCGTCGAGTTCCTCGAGACCCGATCCGATCAGTGGAACCAGTCATGAGGACGGAGTAGCCGGTGGCACAGCAGTTCGATGTCGTGATCCTGGGAGGCGGAAGCGGTGGATACGCCTGCGCCCTGCGGGCCAGCCAGTTGGGGATGACGGTCGCCCTCATCGAGAAGGACAAACTCGGCGGCACCTGTCTGCACCGCGGCTGTATCCCCACCAAAGCTCTCCTGCACTCCGCCGAGGTGGCTGACAACACCAGGGAGTCCACCTCGTTCGGCGTCCAGGCGACGCTGCAGGGCATCGACATGCCCGCGGTCAACAAGTACCGCGACAGCGTCGTCGGCCGGTTGTACAAGGGCCTGCAAGGCCTCGTGAAGAGCCGCGACGTCACGTATGTGGAGGGCACGGGAGTCCTCACCGCCCCGAACACCGTGACCGTGGGGGACGAGCAGTACACCGGCAGGACCGTCGTCCTGGCCACGGGCTCGCATCCCCGCACACTCCCCGGTCTGGAGATCGGCGGTCGCATCATGACGAGCGATCAGGCGTTGCAACTGGACTGGGTCCCCCAATCGGTGATTGTCCTGGGTGGTGGCGTCATCGGGGTCGAGTTCGCCAGTGTGTGGCGGTCGTTCGGCAGCGACGTCCGCATCGTCGAGGCGCTCCCGAGGCTGGTCCCATCGGAGGACGAGGCCGCGTCGAAGGCGCTAGAACGCGCGTTCCGGAAGCGCAAGATCGCATTCTCGACCGGGGTGCGCCTCGCGTCCGCGACCCAGGACGAGCATCAGGTCACCGTCACCCTCGAGGACGGCACGTCCCACTCCGCCGACCTCCTCCTCGTCGCCGTGGGCCGCGGCCCCACCACCGAGGGCATGGGCTTCGCCGAGAACGGCGTGTCACTGGATCGCGGATGGGTGACTGTCGACGGCCATCTGCAGACCTCGGTCCCGGGCGTCTACGCCGTCGGAGACATCGTCCCCGGGCTGCAACTGGCCCATCGCGGTTTCGCGCAGGGTATCTATGTGGCCGAACACCTCGCCGGGCTGGAGCCGGCTCCCCTCGACGAGGCGGGTATCCCCCGGGTCACCTACTGCGAGCCCGAGGTCGCCTCCGTCGGGCTCACGGAGACGCAGGCGCGGGAGAAGTACGGCGACGATGCCGTGACCGCTTACGAGTACAACCTCGGCGGCAACGGCAAGAGTCAGATACTGGGGACAGCCGGTTTCATCAAACTCGTACAACAGAAGGATGGACCCGTCGTAGGTATCCACATGGTGGGCAGCCGGATGGGTGAACAGATCGGCGAGGCCGAACTGATCTACAACTGGGAGGCGACGCCGCAGGACGTGGCCTCCTTGTTGCACGCCCATCCCACGCAGAACGAGGCCCTGGGTGAGGCTCACCTCGCTCTCGCCGGCAAACCGCTGCACGCGCACTCCTGATCCTCACGATGTCGGGCGGGCGACCCGGCGACACGGCAAGATGACGGTAGCGATCGGAAGGAAGTGGCCACTGTGGCGACATCGGTGGTGATGCCCCAGCTGGGTGAGAGCGTGACCGAAGGCACGGTCACCCGTTGGCTCAAGCAGGTGGGCGAGCACGTCGAGGCCGACGAACCCCTCCTCGAGGTGTCCACGGACAAGGTCGACACCGAGATCCCCTCACCTGCTTCGGGCTACCTCGTGGCCATCAGCGCAGCCGAGGACGACGTCGTCGAGGTGGGCGGCATGCTCGCCACCATCGGGGACTCCCCCGTCACGACACCGGCCCCCGCTGCACCGAGCGACGCTGCGGCCAGCATCGACCTCCCCACCGGTCCGCCCCTGTCGCCCGACATGGCTCCGCCCCCCATGCCGCCGCCCAGCATGCCCCCGCCGACGATGCCTCCGCCGACCATGCCTCCGCCGACGGAGGCGCCCGCCGCTGCCCCGGCGCCGTCCGGAGGGCACGGCCCGGGCAGTGAGGTGCGACTGCCGGAACTCGGGGAGTCGGTCACCGAGGGCACCGTCACCCGATGGCTCAAGCAGGTCGGTGACGATGTGGCCGTCGACGAGCCACTCGTCGAGATCTCCACGGACAAGGTCGACACCGAGATCCCCTCACCGGTCGCCGGCCGGCTGGTCAGCATCGCCGTCGCCGAGGACGAGACCGTCGAGGTGGGCGGCGTCCTGGC
>CAIWTL010000242.1 GCA_903915555.1 uncultured Micrococcales bacterium
CCATCTCCTCGTCGTTGCTGTCGAAATACAGCATCCACAGGCGCCCGGCGACCGCGACGCCGACGACGGCGCCGACGATGATCGGTAGGGACACCGCGGCACCCGAGGCGCCGACCCCGATCGCGACGATGGACTCCCCGAGCGCGATGATCACGATCAGGCCGTGACGTTCGGCGAAGTGACCGGGGTTGACCACCCATCCGGCACCGCGTCCCAGCAGGCCTCCGGCGAGATCGAGGAGGACCGCCACCCCGACGAGGACGATCTGGACGGTTCCCCCGATCACTGCGCCGGTGATCACCAGCAGGCCCGCCACCGCGACCGAGATCGACAGCCGACCCACAGCGCGGATCAGCTCGCGGTCACCGCCCGCGGCCCGCAGGTAGATGGCCATGTTGGCCAGTCGGACCACGACGTAGGCGCCGGCCACGATCACCGGTGTGGCGATCAGTCCGTCGAGGCCGCCGGGCTGATCGGAATACCACTCGGGCATCCCGATGGCCATGATGAGCACCCCGGCCATCGCGGTGAAGACAGCGAACCTGATGCGGCCGTCGTCGAGGGCCACCGTGGTGCCCAGCCACGCATAGCCGACCCAGGCCCACCACAGGAGCGCCAGGAGAAGTAGGCCCTTCACGAAGCCGAGCGCGGAGTGGTCCTCGGACAGTAGTGCGGTCACCTGCGTGATGCCGAAGACGAAGACGAGGTCGAAGAACAACTCGAGAGTCGAGACCCCCCGTTCGTTGCCGACCTGTGGCGTCGTGGGTGCGCTCATCGACGGAGCGCTCCGAGAGCGAAGCCCGGCTTCAGGCCCCTGGCCGTCGCCAGCAGGCACCGGCCGACGATGACGATGTCCATGATTCCTCCGTGACTCGGATCCACCACAGTTACGATACAGGTCAGTAACGAATGAGGTGACGATGGGACGGCCGCGGGATCGGACGATCGACGAGGCCGTCCTGTCGGTCACACTCGACCACCTGGCGCGCGACGGCTATGCGGCGATGTCACTGGCCGCTGTCGCGTCGGAGGCCGGTACGACACGGCCGGCCCTTTACCGCCGGTGGGCCGGCAAGGAAGAACTCGTTGTGGCGGCTCTGGCCACCGTTGCGGCGACATCTGCGGGGGAGCCGTCCGGGGATCTGTTCGAGGACCTGATCGGGGAGCTGGAGGCCTTCGCCGCGGCGATCACCTCGGCCAACAGCCTGTCCGTCGTCGGCCTGATGCTCAGCGGCACCGTGTCACCCCGAGTCCTGCAGCGGTACCGCGAGCTCATCGTCGCGCCCCGGCGGGGGCGTCTGACGATGTGTCTGGAGCGAGCGGTCCGAGCCGGTCGACTGCCGCGCGACGCCGATGTCCCGCTCGTTGTGACGATGCTCACCGGTTCCTGGTACGGCTACGCGCTTGCCGGGTACCGGCCGCCACAGGATTGGCCGCACCGGGTGGCCGCAGCGGCGTGGCGCGCGTGCGGCGCGGAGCCTCCGCCGTGACGGCGGTCGATGGTCCCCGGGCTCAGCTCGTGGCGTCGCACGCCCGGGCCCGCAGGGCGCGGATCGTGGCGTCCCTGCCCTCCGACACGAGACGGTGCGCCGGGGCGGGTACGTCGGGCCGCGCGAGATAGTCGTCCGCCGCGCCCACTGTCTGCTCGTCGATGAGCAGGTAGGGGTAGAGCAGCATCGTGATGCTCTGTGCCATCTCCGGAGTGCGTTGCGCCCAGATGTCGTCGAGCGCCTCGAAGTAGCGATCCCGGTAGGGCAGAAGCAGGTCGTCCTGCCCGGCCTGCGCGAAGCCGCCGAGCGTGGAATCGAGCATGGCGTTCGGCAGCGTGTCGGACATGATGGCGTCCCAGGCGGCGGCCTTGGCGGAGTCCGAGGGCCGGGCCGCCATCGCCGTCGCGTGCAGACGCTCACCCATCGACGTGGCATCGCGCGCCAGTTCCGCGTCCAACTCCGCCGCATCCACAACCCCGGCAGCGGCGAGGGCGGAGAGGAGCGTCCAACGCAGGTCGGCGTCTACCGCCAAGCCTTCCAGCGTCACGGCTCCCGTGTAGAGGTCGGAGACCCGGCGAAGGTCCTGCTGCGAGCGGGCGAAGCCGGCGAACGACCTCACGAACGCCAACTGGTGGTCGCTGCTGGGATCGGCGGCCGCCGCGGCCTCCCACAGCGCCCCCGCCATCTCGTCCCGGTAGCGCTGCCAGTTGCCCGGGTCGGCGTACTGGTCGACGGCGGCCCTGGCCTGTCGGAGGGTCGTCTGGACGACGGAGATGTCCGGCTCGACGGTGATCCCGGAGCGCACGAGAGCCAGGTAGTCGCCGCAGCTCATCTCTGCGTCGCGTGTCATGTCCCACGCCGCCCCCCAGATCAGCGTGCGCGCCAGGGAGTCGTCGATGCGGCCCAGGTCGGTCACCGCGGTACGCGCGGACCGCTCGTCGAGCCGGATCTTGGCGAAGGAGAGGTCGCCGTCGTTGAGCAGCAGCAGATCCGGCATCTTCTCCCCGACCAGTTCGGGGACGTCGGTGCGGGCGCCGGTGATGTCGATCTCGACGGACCGCTCGCGCACGATCTGCCCCTGCTGTTCGTGGTACAGCCCCACCCCGATGCGGTGGTCCCGCAGGATCGGCTCGAGACCCGCGGGTGTGGTGGGGGGCTCCTGCAGGACCGCCAGGGAGGTGATCACGCCGTCGGTCACCTCGATCTCGGGGCGAAGGGTGTTCACGCCTGCGGTCTGGAGCCATTGGCGCGTCCAGTCTCGGAGGTCCCGACCCGAGGCCGTTTCGAGGTGCCCGAGCAGATCGGGCAGCGTGGTGTTCCGCCACGCGAACTCCTCGAAGTAGGCGCGCAGTCCGGCCAGGAACTCATCCTCACCGACCCAGGCCACGAGCTGCTTGAGCGCGCTCGCACCCTTGGCGTAGGTGATGCCGTCGAAGTTGACGCGCACAGCCTCGAGGTCGGACATGTCCGCCGCGATCGGATGCGTCGAGGGCAGTTGGTCCTGGCGGTAGGCCCATGCCTTGCGCAGGATCGCGAAACTGGTCCAGGCGTCGGTGTAGCGGGTGGCCGCGACCGAGGCGAAGTGCGACGCCCACTCCGCGAAAGACTCGTTGAGCCACAGGTCGTCCCACCACTTCATGGTGACGAGGTCGCCGAACCACATGTGGGCCATCTCGTGCAGGATCGTGTTCGCGCGCTGCTCGTAGGCGGAGTAGGTCACACGGCTGCGGAAGACGTAGTCGTCGAGGAACGTCACGCAGGCGGCGTTCTCCATGGCCCCCGCGTTGAACTCGGGCACGAACAACTGGTCGTACTTGCCGAAGGGGTAGGGGATGCCGAAGGCCTGTTCGAAGAACGCGAAGCCCTGCTTGGTCACGGTGAGGATCTCGTCGGCGTCGAGGTGCTCGGCCAGGCTTGCGCGGCAGTAGACCCCCAGCGGGTAGGTGCCGTTCGGGCCGACGTACTCGTCGCGGACCTCGTGGTAGGGCCCGGCGACGAGAGCGGTGATGTAGGTCGACAACACCGGGGTGGGTTCGAAGGACCAGCGGGCGACCCCGTCCGCCACCGGCTGCGGCTGCGGGGTCGCCGCGTTGCTGACGACCTTCCAGTGATCCGGAGCGGTGACCGAGAGTCGGAAGGTCCCCTTCAGGTCGGGCTGCTCGAAGCATGCGTACATGCGGCGGGCGTCGGCGGTCTCGAACTGCGTGTAGAGGTAGACCTCACCATCGGCCGGGTCCACGAAGCGGTGCAGGCCCTCGCCGGTGCGCATGTACGCGCAGTCGGCCACCACCGTCACCTCGTTGTCCGACTGCAGGCCGGTCAGAGGAAGGCGGGCCCCGTCGTACCCCGAGACATCCACGGGGTGACCGTTGAGGGTGACCGACTCGACCCGCGGTGCGATCAGATCGAGCCACGTCGACCCACCGTCCTGGGCGGTGAAACGGACCACGGTGACGCTGCGGAACTCGCGGTCGCCGGTCGTGAGGTCCAGGTCGACGTCGTAGCCGGTGACCTGGATCGACCCGGCCCGCTCGGCCACCTCGTCACGGGTGATGTTGGCGCTGCTCATACTTCCTCCCACCGGGCATCCTGCCAGTAGCCGCGCCGCGGCGCTGCCTCCCGGCCCCCACGGTCAGGCGGACGGGATAGCGTCCAGTTGGGACACGGCCGCCGCCGCAGCAGCCCGCCCGATGTCGATCTGGCAGTCGAAGTACTCGTCGTCGAACAGGACGTAACTGAGCAACTCCCGCTTCCCGGTTCCCTCGCCCAGGCCGCGCAGGACGCGCTCGAGTGCGAGCAGGTCCGACTCCTGCACCCAGCTGCGCCACTTCGAGGTGCGTTTGCGCTCCATGACGACCTCGGCCACGAACCCCAACTCGCCAGGGCTGGGCGCCACCGAGACCGCGTGGATGGGGCGGTAGGCGCGGCCGTTGTCCGAGCAGGGGTCGAGACCCTGGGAGATCCACTGGTTGCGCTGCCGAAGTGCGTGGAGATCCTCGATCATGCGGTCCCCGAGGACGGTGTGGACCATCAGCGCGGTCGCGTCGGCGATGTCCGGCCACGGCTCGTTGGTGGGTGCGGGCGGCTCCGCCGGGGCGTAGTCGGTGGCATCGGCGGCCACAACGACCACGACATCGGCACCCAGCGACACGACAGGGCGGAGCGGTGCGTTCAACCGGATGCCGCCGTCCACGTACCAGCCGCCGATGGACGG
>CAIWTL010000243.1 GCA_903915555.1 uncultured Micrococcales bacterium
CGGGATGGTCAGCTAGGCCGAGCAGGGTGGCGGCGTCCACGATCACGGCCACCTCCCCACCGGCTCGCACCGCCGCGGTCGCGGCATCTTGGGCGGTGACGGTGGTGTCGGTGCCATGAGGCTCGGAGGAGGGCACAGGTGGTGGTCCGAGCAAGAGGTCGGTGAACACGTCTGCGCGGCGCTGCTCGAGGCTGCGTCGGCTGTGTTGGTCGGGGTGGGTGTCGTCCGGGTCGTCGGACTCGGCCGGTAAACCGGTGGCGAGTGCGGTGAGGCGGTGGAAGATCCTTGTGGCGACGTCCTCGGCCAGGTCCGCCGCTATCGTCGCGGCGCCGTGATCATGCACCCGTAGTCGCACGCCGCGGCCGCGGTGGGCTTCCCGCCGCCGCGACGCCAGGTCGAGGTCCAGTCGCGCGGCGATGGCCTTGGCTTGGGCGCGCAGGTCAGTACACGTCCAGTCCCGCAACCCGCGGCGCCGCCGATCCCGCACCTTGCTCACCATGATGTCGATGACCTGCTCCCGGGACGCGGCCGGCAGATGCCGCAGATCGGTCGCGAGGGCCTGGGCGTGCCAACCGATGATCAGGCCTTGGGTGATCGCGTACCGCAGCCGCGGCAGCCCCTGCACCCGCCGCAGGGCCGCCAACCGATACCGGACGCTACCCGGGGACACCCGCAGCGCCGAGGCCAGGTCCTCGACCGCGGGGTCGGTGATCGTTCCCAGATCTGGGCGGGTCGCAACGATCAGGTCCTCCACGGGCTTCGCTCCTGCGGCGTCGATCACGGCCTGGTCAGCCGCCGCGGCCACCCAGGATGCGACCGCCGCCCACGCCGCGACGGTGGCGACCTGACACGCGCACGGTGACCCGGGCACCCCGACCCGGTCCTCGAGACTGGCGGTGGTGTGGTCGAACGGGCAATGCCCACGCGCATGACCCTGGGCCCGGTCGGAATCGGCCAGGGACGTCAACGCCTGCTGCAACTCGATACCCACCGGCACCCACAACAACGCCCGCAGCTCCGGGCGCAACTCGGCGTCCCACCAGCCCGCCTGCGCCCAACCCGGACGCCGTACCCGCCACAACGAGTCGGCCAAGGCAGCCTCCACGCGCCCCGACAGCGATCCCCCACCGCAGCCAGCCGGGGAGCCCGACGAAGAGGAGTCGGACGCAGAGTCGGCAAACCGCGCCGACGACGGGGAAGCGAACACCACGCTGGGATCCAGGTCCACATGACGCAGCCGGGAATCGGCCACCGCCAGCGGAGCAGACCGCGAGCGCGAACCGGGCTTCGAACGCGATTTCCGGGCCATGTTCCATTCCACCAAAGGGGTCCGACACAAACCGCGCACCGATCCTCCGACCGACGCCGAGTCCCACCAGCCATCAGGCGGGGAGGAGGAATTGCCTGGAGACAACGGCCTTCTGGGATACACCACAGGTGATTGCATCAGGTCGACCGCCACGGGACCGAGTCGTGCAGATTCCCGGAACTATGGCAGGTCACGTATCGTCACAGTGATCGTTGCAGGCCCTCATCCAAGGAGCAGACATGACCATCCGTCGCGGCAGCGTCACCGCCACCGCGGCCGTTCTCACCGTGGCCGCCGTATCGCTCACACCCGTCATCCCAGCATCGGCGGCGGGGACCGGTGCCGAGTCCAAGGCATCGAAGAGAGCCCTCGCCCTGATGCCATCCAAGATCATTGCGGGACTGAACTTCAGCATGGCCAAGCGGCGCTACGCGCTGTGCGCGGCGAGTGACATCACTCCGAGCGATCAGACAACGGTCATCAACGGAAGGAAGTACACGGTCGGCACCGGACTTTGCCCCATCGTCAAAGGCTGGACGGTCTACAACAAGACTCTTCAGGGCAAGAAGGTCACGGTCACGGGCAAGGGCACCATCTGGTCGAGCTTCGGCTACCCGTCCGAATTCGCTCAGTACAGCGCCGAGACGGGATGGACTGTCGGCCCCGCGCAGCCCCGCGTCCAGGTGGTGGGCGCCGGATCCAACCAAGGGATGGCCAACTTCTGGGGCTTCCCCTGTGCAGTCACGAAACCGGTGACCATCGACGGGAAGCGGTACCCGATGGCGATGTGCGCGGGACCCATCATGGAGAACATCAACAACCGTCCGGTGGCAGACGGCGTGAAGATGGTGACGAACGCCCCCGAGTCCGCCACGCTACCCGTCGGTGGGGCCGAGATCACCAAGGGTCCGCTCGTCGGATTCGAGAAGTTCTTCTACCAACTGGCGCAACTCAGTGTGACCCAGTAGCCCGCCCGTAGCCGCCGAGACGTTGGGCACGGTGCGCTGACGTGAAAGAACTGCGCGGCGAACTTCGTGTCGGCCGGATCGCGCGCGGGTGCCGGCTGGCCGGGCACCGTGTCGCGGGCCTGACCCGCAACCCACCGTCCCAGCGGCCGACCACAGATCTGCCCCGCAACCCCGGTTATGACCCGTACCACCGCACATCTGCCCCGCCTGGGGCAGATATGCGGTCGGGTCACCGGGCTGGGGGTCAGCGCCGTACGGGGGCGACCGGCGCGTAGGCCTCGAAGATCCGCGTCAACAGGCCGGTCATCGTTCCGGGGGGCGCCGCCAACGGCGAGTCCGCGGTGAGTGCCGCGACATCGGATGGGCGGGTGAGTGTGGTCGTCATTTCTTCCTCCTGCTCCCGTGCTGTCAGGGAGCTCACTTCCGGTGCTCCCCCGTGCAGCGAGACCGAAACGACCGAGACCTACTCGTGACTGTGGCCTGATGCACCCTCCGTCGTCGCTGTTCGGCGGTTGCCACCGGGACTCCTACACTTGGACCGTGATGAACGACGACGCCATCGTGATGAGGGATGTCGTCAAGCAGTTCGGCGCCACCGTGGCTCTCGCCGGCCTCGACTTCACCGTCTCGACGAACCGCATCACAGGTCTGCTGGGTCCCAACGGGGCGGGAAAGACGACGGCCATCGAGATATGCGCCGGCCTCCAGCAGGCCGATTCCGGCGAGACCCGTGTTCTGGGTCGCGATCCGTGGCGGCGCACCGCCGACCAGCGGGCCGAGGTCGGGGTGATGTTGCAGCGGGGTGGTGTGTCCGCCGGAGCATCGGCCCGACAGGCGATCGCGCATGTGGCGCGCTTCTACGCCCAGCCCTGGGACGTCGACGACCTCATCGACCGTCTCTCGCTGGGATCCCTGGGGCGGACCACGTTCCGCCGGATGAGCGGGGGCGAACAACAGCGGGTGAAACTCGCCTGCGCCCTGGTCGGCCGCCCGAAACTAATCATGCTCGACGAACCCACCGCCGGCCTCGACCCGGTCGTGCGGCACCAGGTGTGGGAGTTGATCCGTGACGTCCGGGATGCCGGAGCGTCCGTCCTGCTGTCCACCCACGCGATGGCCGAGGCGGAGGAACTCTCCGACCATCTGGTCATCATCAGCGCCGGTCGATGCGTGGCGGAAGGCACCGCCGACGAACTCACCTCCGACCCCGACGGCCAGACCCTCCGATTCCGCGCTGCCCCGCATCTCGATCGACTGGCGCTGCTGCGCGCCCTTCCGGCCGGTTTCGACCTGACGGAGGAGCCTGCCGGCACGTATCGACTGACCGGGGAGCGTATCGAGCCCGCGACCATGGCCGCTGTGACCGCGTGGTGCGCCGAGCATGGCGTCATGGCGTCGGAACTGACTCTGCAGCAGCGCGACCTGGAGCAGGTCTTCCTGGAGGTCACAGTGCAGGCCGACGGCGACCACGGCGACGGGTCGGAACCGGGGACGGCACCGTCTGGCGGGGAGGTCGTCCGATGAGTTCGGATCTGGCGCCCGTCGGGCGCGCCGCCCCGGCGAGTGCGGTGATCCGTTCGCAGGCCAGCCTGGAGTGGCGCCTGCTCATGAACAACGGCGAACAGATCCTGCTCACGTTGATCATCCCCGTGGTGCTGCTGCTGGCGCTGAGCATGACCGACTTCGTGTCCCTCGGAGTCAGTGGGCGGGGCGCGAAACTGGACCTGCTGGTGCCGAGCATCATGGCCCTCGCGGTCATGTCGAGTTCGTTCACCGCGCTGGCGATCGCCACGGGATTCGACCGACGGGGTGAGGCGATCAAGTTCCTGGGAACCACCCCCCTGTCCCGCACGGGACTGCTCACCGCGAAGATCATCGCCGTCCTGGGGGTGCAGGTGATCCAACTGGGTGTCATCGCAGCCCTCGGCATCCTCTTGGGATGGATCCCCAATCACGACGTCCTGTGGTCGGTCCCCGTCATCGTCCTGGGTACGGCGGCGTTCGCGGCGTGGGGATTCGCCATGGCCGGAGTGCTGCGGGCGGAGGCCACACTCGCACTGGCGAACGCCGTGTATCTGCTGCTCCTGCTGGGGGGTGGGGTGATCGTCCCCGCCTCGCGGTTTCCCGAACCGTTCTCCACCGTCGTCTCCTACCTGCCGTCGGCGGCGTTGGCCGACGGCCTGCGGGCTGCAATGGGCTCGGGCGACGTCGGCGTCGTTCTCACGAGCATGGCCATCCTGGTGGTGTGGGCGCTGGTGGGCGGCCTCGTGGTGCACCGCACCTTCCGCTGGACCTCGTGATGGCCCTGCCGAACGGTCGGGACGTCGCGGGGATGGGAACCGTCGACGGCGGCACGCTGCGCGGCGGGGTGCTCCTGCGCTCCGCCCTGCCTCGCGACGACGCCCACGCCGAGGCGTTGCGGGCGGAAGGTGTGCGCTACGCGCTCGACCTGCGCACTGCGGAGGAGCGTGAGCGGCAACCTGCGGTCCTGGCTGCCGGGACCACGGTCATCGAGGCCGATCTCCTCGCCGACGAGCCGGATGCCGGGCCCGCCTCACTGGGGGCCATCGCCCGGGCCGCGGTCAGCGGCGACCGCGCAGCACTCGATCCGGATCGTCTCGACGAGATCTTCCTGGGGGGATACCGCTCCTTCGTGGACCTCGCCAGCGCCCGTGCGGCCACCGGAGATGCGCTGCGTCACCTCGCCACCGCCGATGGGCCCACCGTCGTGCATTGCACCGCGGGCAAGGACCGCACCGGTTGGGTCGTCGCCGTGACACTGACCACGGTCGGCGTCGAGTGGGACGCGGTGATGGCGGACTACCTTCGCAGCGGCCCGGAGGTCCTCGCACTGTTCGCCCCCTACCGCGACCGCCTGGCGGCAGAGGGCATGGACGTCACCGGCATGGAACGAGCCATCGCCGTCTACCCCGAGTATCTTGAGGCCTCCCGCGACCGAGCCCTGGAGATCTACGGATCCTGGGAGAACTACATCGGCGAGGGGCTGGGAGTCACTCCCGAGACAGCGGACAGCCTGCGCGCCCGCTTGGTCGGGAGCTGATCACAGCCACCTGGCGACACTGATCGTCAGGAAGCCCGCAGGTCGACGAGAGCCGGATCGGCCACGGTCACACCGCGGCTGCGCAGCGCGAGCCGGAGCCGGATGACCGCGACCCACACCAGGGTGGCCAGC
>CAIWTL010000244.1 GCA_903915555.1 uncultured Micrococcales bacterium
GGCCGCGGCGCGACGGTTCAGACCCGTCAGGACGGCGACCGTCAGCCATGCAGTCACGAGGACCCCGAGAAGCTCCCACGAGTAGGCGCGCAGTTCCGTGGCGTACTGAGCGGGGAGGGCGGCCCCGAGCACTCCGAGCGACAGCGCTGACGACACGAACCAGGGCAGGCGCATGACGCGCCGCCCCATGACGGCGCCGGTCAGGAAGGCCGCCACATAGGCCATGAAGGGAAGCGCGCGCAACGCGACCGGTGCCGAGCCGAAGATCTCGATCCACCCCCGCAGGAGGACGGTGAATCCGACCGGGTCCAGATTCCACCCGTTGCGCCCGCGCCACAGACCGTCCTGGATCGGGCCGGGCGCCGTGCCCGTGTCGGCGAGGTGGTACTGACCCAGGCTCATCCAGTACTGACCGGACTCGTCCCACCAGAACTCGGGATCCACTGCAGTATGGACGAAGAGGAGCATCAGGGCAACAGCCGCGAGGGCCCCGATGGCTGCCGACAGCCACCTGTCCCACCGTGACCACGGCGGCAGGAGCGGCGCGCCGGCGGCAGCCGGGACGGAGTCGACCTCGGCCATGCGAACCGGCTCCACTTCTCATGCGTGGGACGGCGACGACGAGCCACCGACTCGGCACGATACCCGACCCGAGGGGAGGGGTCGGGGGTCAGGATGGCGGGATGTCGGCGACTTCGTCGTAGCTCTCCGCGAACTGGCTGGTGTAGAGGCGGTAGTAGGCGCCCCGGGCCGCCATCAACTGCTCATGGGAGCCCTGTTCCACGATGCGACCGGCCTCCATCACCAGGATGGTGTCGGCGTCCCGAATGGTGCTCAGCCGGTGGGCGATGACGAAACTCGTGCGACCCTCCCGTAGTCGGTTCATGGCCTGCTGGATCAGCACCTCGGTACGGGTGTCCACGGAACTCGTCGCCTCGTCGAGGATCAGGATCGGGGGGTCGGCCAGGAACGCCCGGGCGATCGTGAGCAACTGCTTCTCCCCCGCCGACAGGTTGGAGGCGTCATCGTCGAGCACCGTGTCGTAGCCGTCGGGCATCGTGCGCACGAAGTGGTCGACGTGGGCCGCTCGGGCAGCGGCCATGATCTGCTCCTCGGTCGCGTCCTCGTCGCCGTAGGCGATGTTGTCGCGGATGGTTCCACCGAACAGCCAGGTGTCCTGCAGGACCATGCCGAAGCAGCGGCGCAGGTCGTCGCGGGTCATGTCGCGGGTGTCAACGCCTTCCAACAGGATCGTGCCGGAGTCGATGTCGTAGAACCGCATCAAGAGGTTGACCACGGTGGTCTTCCCCGCGCCCGTGGGACCCACGATGGCCACGGCCTCGCCGGGTCGGACGTCCAGGTTCATGTCGTCGATCAGCGGGACGTCCGGCTTGTAGCGGAAGGACACGTCCCGCAGCTCGATGTGACCGCGCGGCCGGGCGAGCCGTACCGGATCGACCGGGTCGGGGGTCTCCTCCGGTTCGTCGAGAAGTTCGAAGACCCGCTCCGCCGACGCCACCCCGGACTGCAGCAGATTGGTGATGCTCGCCAACTGGGTGATGGGCATCGTGAACTGCCGCGAGTACTGGATGAAGGCCTGGACATCTCCCAGTGACATGGCACCGCTGGCCACCCGCAGCCCGCCGATGACTGCGATCGCGACGTAGTTGAGGTTGGAGACGAACATCATGGCCGGCTGGATGATGCCGCTGATGAACTGCGCCCGGAAACTGCTCTCGTACATGCGCTCATTGGCCGAGTCGAAGTCCTCGATGGCCTCGTTGCGGTGACCGAAGACCTTCACCAACTCGTGTCCGGTGTACATCTCCTCGACGTGCCCGTTCACGACCCCCGTCCAGTGCCATTGACCGACGAACTGCTTCTGCGATCGCTTCGCGATCAGCATCGTCACCACGAACGACAGCGGCACGGTCAGCAGCGAGATGACTGCCAACAGCGGGCTGATCCAGAGCATCATGAGCAAGACTCCGATGACCGTCAGCAAGCTCGTGATCGCTTGCGTCAGGGCCTGCTGCATGGTCGTGGCGATGTTGTCGATGTCGTTGGTGACGCGGCTCAGAAGATCACCGCGGGGGTGGGTGTCGAAGTACTTCAGGGGCAGGCGGCCGAGTTTGACGTCGACCTCCTCGCGCAGCCGGAACATGGCGCGCTGCGTGACCCCCGCCATGAGGTAGTTCTGTCCCCACGAGAACACCGAGCTGATGAAGTACACGACCACTGTCAGGGCGATGATCTGCGCCAGCAGGGTGAAATCCACTCCATCGGTGAGGGTCATGCTCGCGAGCATGTCCGCCTGGGTCGTGTCACCGGACGCCCGCAACTGGTCGATGGCCTGCTGCTGAGTGGTACCTGGCGGCAGTTGGGCGCCGATCACTCCTGCGAACACGACGTTGGTGGCCTGGCCGAGCAGTCGCGGCCCCAGCACGGCGAAGAACACGCTGATCACCGCCAGCACCAACACCAGCGCGATCACCCACCGGTCGGGACGCAGTCGCTGCATCAGCCGCCGCAGTGATCCGCTGAAGTCCCGCGCCTTCTCGGCGGGCAACCGCATACCGAGGCTGCCCGGGCCGCCGCCGAACGGACCTCCGCCACCGGGACCCGGTTGTGGGCGGGGAGGCGCGCTGGTGCTCATGACGCCGCCTCCGCCGCGGTCAACTGGGAGTACACGATCTCGCGGTACGTCCCGCAACTGTCCATCAGGGAAGCGTGGGTGCCGGTGCCGACGACGCGACCGCGGTCGAGCACCACGATCTGGTCTGCATCCTTGATGGTGCTGACCCGCTGCGCCACGATCACCACCGTGGCGTCACCGGTCTCGGTGGCCAGGGCCGCCCGCAGCCGCGCATCCGTGGTGTAGTCGAGCGCGGAGAAGCTGTCGTCGAAGAGGTAGATCCGCGGTCGCCGGACCAACGCCCGGGCGATCGCCAGCCGTTGCCGTTGGCCACCGGACACATTGGTGCCCCCTTGGTCGATGGGGGACTCGATCGTGTCGGGCATCTCGCTGACGAACGGCCTCGCCTGGGCGATGTCCAGCGCCTGCCACACCTGCGCGTCGCTGGCGTCCGGGGCACCGAACCGGACGTTGCTGGCAACGGTTCCGGAGAACAGGAACGACTTCTGCGGCACGATCCCCATCCGCGCCCACAGGTCCTCCTGTCGCATGTCGCGGACGTCCACCTCATCGACGAGCACCTGTCCCCCGGTGACGTCGTACAGCCGTGGGATCAGGTTGAGCAGGGTCGTCTTCCCGGCGCCGGTGCTCCCGACGATGGCTGTCGTCTCACCGGGCCGGATGATGACGTTCACGTCGCACAACACCGGGTCCTCTGCCCCCGGGTAGCGGAACTCGACGTCGCGCAGCTCGACGAGTCCCTCGGCCGGGGGATCGGGCACCGGCTGGACCGGATCGCGGATCTCCGGGGTGGTCTCGAGCACGGCCTGGATGCGTTCCGCGGATGCGGCCGCCCGGGGGACCATCACCATCAGCATCACCGCCATCATCACGCTGAACAGGATCTGCATGATGTAAGCCAGGAATGCCGTCAGGTCACCGATCTGCATTTCACCGTCGGACACCAGATGGGCGCCGAACCAGATGACC
>CAIWTL010000245.1 GCA_903915555.1 uncultured Micrococcales bacterium
GCACGGCGGTTCTGCCGGGACGCACGTCGATGCGCAAGGCCATCGAGGAGGACATGCGGTCCGACGCAGGGAGCCGCCCCCTGCTGGTCGACCTGTGGCGCTACAGCAGGATCCTCAAACAGGAGCGCTCCCGCCGTACCGCGAAACCCAAGCTCCGCAGGCGGCTGGCTGCGCGCTGACGCGACCCCGGCCGCGTCAACGGCGCATCGATCCGCTCCCTCTGCCACGATCGGCCTCATGACGACCGACGCCTACACCGACACCAGGGTGCAACTGCACACCGTCACGGAATGGCTGCTGGCGGGTCCGCAGTACGCGACGAGTGGGACGATCCGGCTCCGGGCCGGGGGAGCGTCCATCGCCACCGTCGCGGCCCCCGACGTGTCCCTCTCACAGGCGGGGCTGACGGTCGACGGCAGCACCCATCCCCTCACCGGCACGGTCCAGCAACTCGCCGACGCAGCAGGTCTGCCCTGCCGGCGTCCCGCTGTCGACTACCACGATCCGGTGCCCGGCGGCCCCGACACCGACCTCGACCCCACCCCCGCTGCCGTCGGCGACGTCCTTCAGGCGTTCGCCTCGGGCGCGGCAGCGCTCGCAGCATTCAGTGGCGAGACGCCCGTCGTCTGGCCCGAACACTTCGACATGGCGATCCGCGCGAACGACGTCAACTACGGCGTCTCCCCCGGGGACGCGTTCTGTGACCGTCCCTATGCGTACGTCGGACCGGACAGCCACCCGGCCGACGATTTCTGGAACGCACCCTTCGGGGCTTTCCTGAGGTTCGACCCGCAGGCGCGCAGCGCGACGTCGATGATCCTGACGTTCTTCCAGACAGGACGCGATCTGGCGGCCCGGTGAACCGGACCTGGGCCCTGCAGACCCCCACCACCACGTACGCCGTCGCGTGCGACGAGCGTGGCCTGCTGCGATCCGTCCACTGGGGCGGCCGCATCGACGCCGTCGACGACCTGACGCCCGGACAACTGTGGGATCTGTCGACCAACGACCTCTACGCGGACATCGCCGAGGAGGAGTTCCCGCTCCACGGCGGCTTCCGCTACAAGGAGGTGGGACTGCGGGCGGTACTCGCCGATGGGACCCGGGAGCTGCGCCCGGTCGTGGCCGGCGATACCTGGCACGAGCGCGGGCATCTCACGATCCGTTGCATCGATGAGGATGCAGGCCTGACCATCGACCTGTACTACCGGATCGTCGGGGATCTCGACCTCATCGAACGCTGGGTCGTCGTCTCCAACACCTCACAGGACCGCATCCTCCTGGAACGCATCGCCTCCGCCCAGTTCCACATCCCGTTCGATGACCTCCGGTTCAGCAACGTCTCAGGCCTGTGGGCCGCCGAGTTCCAGCCCTTCACCCAGCCCACAGGCCCGGCGAAACTTCGACTCGACAGCCGGAAGGGGGTGTCCGACCACCGCCACAACCCCTCGTTCATCCTCGCCGGACCGGACACCACCGAGACAGCCGGTCCCGTGTGGTTCGGCGCGCTGGCCCACCCCGGGAACTTCTTCCTGACGGTCGAGCAGTCGCAGTACGGGGGGACGTCGGTGACGATCGGGATCGGGGAGGACGACTGCGCCGTGACCCTCGAACCGGGCGGGTCCTTCACGACGCCACCGGTGGTGGCCGGCTACACCCGACAGGGTTACGGCCGGATGAGCACGACGGCGCACGCCTACGGGCGACGGCTGATGCGCCCCGGTCCACGGCCGGTGCTGTACAACTCGTGGGAGGCCGCCGGTTTCGACGTCACCGACGACGGCCAGCGGGAACTGGCCACCCGGGCCCGGGCGATCGGGGCCGAGCTGTTCGTGGTCGACGACGGGTGGTTCGGGCGCCGGGGACAGGAAGCCGACGGCCTCGGCGACTGGTGGGTCTCGCCGGAGAAGTTCCCCCGCGGACTGGCCCCCCTCGTGGCGCACGTGAATCGACTGGGCATGGCGTTCGGGATCTGGGTCGAACCGGAGATGGTCAGCCCGAACTCGGATCTGTACGCCGCCCATCCCGACTGGGTGCATCGCGATGCCCGGCACGATCCGGAGACATCCCGCGATCAACTCGTCCTGGACCTGTCGCGACCCGATGTCCGCGACCACATCTTCTCGGTGCTCGACGGCCTGCTGTCCGAGAATGCCATCGCCTATCTGAAGTGGGATGCCAACCGGCCCATGGCACAGGTCGGCCCCGACCGCGCCGTGTGGTGGGAGCACACCGCGGGCCTGGTGGCCGTGGTCCGGCGCCTGCGGGAGGCTCACCCCGAAGTCCTGATCGAGGCGTGCGCCAGCGGCGGGGGCAGGGTCGATCTCGGCACCCTCGGGCTGTTCGACGACTTCTGGCCCAGCGACAACACCGATGCTCTGGACCGGCTCACCATCCAGCGCGGGTACTC
This sequence comes from uncultured Micrococcales bacterium, assembly GCA_903915555.1. Taxonomy (GTDB): domain Bacteria; phylum Actinomycetota; class Actinomycetes; order S36-B12; genus CAIWTL01. The sequence continues at coordinate 2,411 of CAIWTL010000245.1, forward strand.
GATGCTCCACCCCACCAAGGCGATGCGCGCCTGGATCACGGACTCACCGAACTTCCTGACCCAGCGGGACATCCCGCTGCGGTTCCGGGCACACGTCGCGATGATGGGCAGCCTGGGTGTCGGGGCGGACCTGTCGTCGATGACCGAGACCGAGCTGGCGGAGTTGGGCGTATACATCGATCAGTACAAGACCTGGCGACCTGTCATCCAGGAGGGCGCCCTCCACCGACTCGACAACCCCTCCCCGAACGCCTACCAGCTGTACCAGTTCAGTGTTCCGGAGCGATCGCTCGTCTTCGTGTTCCTGCCCGCCAGCCGGATCGGTCGGCGCGGCACACGGGTGCGGCTGCGGGGGCTCGAGCCCGACAGCCGCTACCGGTTCACGGCGAACTGGGTGGAGCACGACAGGTCCGGCGCATGGCTCATGGAGCACGGCTTCGACGTCTGGCTGCAGGGGGACTATGCGAGCGACGTGATCGTCGTCGACCGGATCTCCTGAGCAGCGCGACCGCCGGGACGGTCGGCGTCCTTCTAGGATGCGTGGGTGGAGATCGCGATCTGGCTCGTTCTCGCGGTCCTGACCGTGATCGCCTTCTCCGCGCTCGCCGACCGGATCCGGATCTCCGCCCCACTGCTGCTGATGGTCGTGGGGATCGCCGCGTCCTACGTCCCGGGGATCCCCACGCCGGAACTCGAGCCCGAGATCGTGCTGGTGGGAATCCTGCCCCCCCTGCTCTTCAGCGCCGCCTACAACACGTCGTTCATCGACTTCCGGAACAAGAAAGGCAGCATCGCGTCCCTGTCGGTGGGACTCGTGATCGTCACGTCGGTCGCCGTCGGTGTCGTCGCATCGTGGCTGATCCCCGGGCTCCCCTTGGCCGCCGGAATCGCCCTCGGCGCCGTGGTCGCACCCCCCGACGCCGTCGCAGCCACCGCGGTGGCACGGCGCGTCGGGATGCCCACGGATGTCGTCCAGATCCTCGAGGGCGAGTCGCTCGTCAACGACGCAACGGCGCTGACGGTCCTGCGATCGGCGATCATCGCGATCGGTGGCACCATCACCGCGTTCCAGGTCGGGCTGTCCTTCGTGCTCGCGGCCGGAGGGGGAGTCCTCGTCGGGCTGATCGTCGCGGCGATCTACATCCCGCTGCGGCAACGCATCTCGACGCCGACGTTCGACACCGCTCTGTCCTTCACGGTCCCGTACGTCGCCTTCGTCCCCGCCGAGTCGGTGCACGCGTCGGGCGTGATCGCGGTCGTGGTCGCCGGGCTGCTCATCGGGCACCGGGCGCCGACGGTCCAGTCCGGTATGGCACGGCTGACGACGGAGGCGAACTGGCGGACGGTCTCGTTCCTGCTGGAGAACATCGTCTTCCTCCTCATCGGGCTCCAACTGCCGGTGCTGCTGACTGCCCTGGCGCAGGACGACGTCCCGGTCACGATGGTCGCCGCCCTCGCGGTCGGGGTCTATGCCACGACTGTCGTCGTGCGTTTCGTGTGGGTCTTCGCGACCGGCCGGCTTCCCGGGATCGGCCTCAGGGCGGATGCCCGCGAGAGGACGGTGATCTCGTGGGCGGGCATGCGGGGAGTGGTCACGCTCGCGGCAGCGCTCACCCTGCCGATGTCGGTCCCGTACCGCGAGGTGTTGATATTCGTCGCCTTCTTCGTCGTCGTCGCCTCCCTACTGGTCCAGGGACTGACGTTGCCGTGGCTCGTCCGCCGGTTGCACCTGACCCCTCCCGACCCGGCCCGACTCGCCCTCGAGGAGGCCGCACTCATGGATCGACTGGCCGCTGTCGGGGTGGAGACCCTCACCCAGGCGCGCTCCCCCGATGACCCCGACGACGTCGTCGCGCGACTCACCGCCCGCGCGCAGGACCGCCGCAACGCCGCGTGGGAACGCGTGGCCGATCCGACGGGTGGGGAGACCCCGGTGGAGGCGTACGGCCGACTGCGGCTGCACATGCTTCGGGCCGAGCGGGAGGCCGTCCTGGCGGCGCGCGATGCCGGTGGGTACACCGACGAGGCGATCCGCAGCGTCATCCGGATGCTCGACGTCGAGGAGGGGATGATCGACCCCTCGCGCGCGCCCCGACAGTCCGACGCCGGGGAGTTGCTGGTCCCCGAAGGGGTCGCCGGGATGTGCGCCCACCTCGTCGACGCCGTCGACCTGCCGGTCCCGGCGGCTCCGGTGGCATGTCAGGGGTGTACCGCCGAGGGAACCCAGTGGGTCCACCTGCGGATGTGTCTGACGTGCGGTTACGTCGGGTGCTGCGACTCCTCGGAACGGGAACACGCGGATGGGCACTTCCGTTCGACCGGGCACCCCGTCATGCGCAGTGTCGAGCCGGGCGAGGCATGGCGTTGGTGCTACCGAGACGAACTCCTCGGTAACCCTCAGTGACTGATATCACGCACATCGTCGTTTGCCGTCGCGACTCCCGGGCATCAGGGCGGGTGATACCCACCTGAGGAGTCACGACGATGCACCGCACGGCCGCCACCGGCGCCGCTCTGGCCGCCCTCGCCCTCCCCTGGGGGATCACCGCTTCAGCGTCCGCCGAGACCGTCGCCTCCCGTCCCGAAGCCCGGGTGGCCGCGGCCAGCGCGACCGTCGCCGCCTACCAGGCCCAGGTGGGGCCCCTCACCGAGGTGGAGGCGATGGTGACCGCCGCGGACGCGGGCCGCAGCCTGCGTTCCCGGTTGGCCGACGCCCGCGAGGAGGCGCTGCAGGCCCGGTACACCCCCGCATACTCCCGCGACTACGCCAAGGCCTACATGCGGAAGCACTACGGCTGGGGGGCGTCGGAGTTCCGCTCGCTCGTGCAACTGTGGACCCGCGAGTCCAACTGGGACCACACGGCGACGAACCCGACCTCGGGCGCCTACGGCATCCCGCAGTCCCTGCCGGCGTCGAAGATGGCGAGCGAGGGCGACGACTGGCGTACCAACCCCGAGCCCCAGATCCGCTGGGGTCTGAAGTACATCCGGGACACCTACGGCTCCCCGAGCGCGACCGTGGCGTTCTGGAACTCCAACGGCTGGTACTGACCCCTGCCCGACATCGCCGACGCGACCGACGTTCGCATGGCGGCGCAATGGACTGGGACGGCACCGACGTCCACCGGTTGAGCGCCCCCACCGCGTGGGGCGCCGGTCACGACGTCGGCCGATAGGGGGCGACGGGCGGGGGCTGGGCGCAGTTGCGGCTCGTGGGGCGACCCTCGAAGCGGTCGGTCAGCCAGTCCACGACCGCGGGTGCGGCGACCGAGTTCGCACTCAGATGATCGACACCGCCGAGCCAGTCCATCGTGAGGTCGGAC
>CAIWTL010000246.1 GCA_903915555.1 uncultured Micrococcales bacterium
GAACCGGGGGACCTTGACGACGACGTAGTCCAGGGCCGGCTCGAACGACGCGGGGGTCTCGGCGGTGATGTCGTTGGGGATCTCGTCCAGGCTGTACCCGACGGCCAGCCGCGCCGCGATCTTGGCGATCGGGAACCCCGTGGCCTTGCTGGCGAGGGCACTCGACCGCGAGACGCGGGGGTTCATCTCGATGACGATGATCCGGCCGTCGGCGGGGTTGACGGCGAACTGGATGTTGCACCCACCGGTGTCGACTCCGACGGCCCTGATGATGGCGATGCCGATGTCCCGCAGATCCTGGAACTCACGGTCGGTGAGTGTCAACGCGGGCGCGACGGTGATGGAGTCCCCGGTGTGGACGCCCATGGGATCGAGGTTCTCGATCGAGCAGATGACCACGACGTTGTCGTTGTGGTCGCGCATCAACTCGAGTTCGTACTCCTTCCAGCCCAGGATCGACTCCTCGAGCAGGACCTCTGTCGTGGGGCTGGCCGCGAGACCGGCCCCGGCGATCCGGCGGAGGTCGGCGGCATCGTGCGCGAACCCGGAGCCCGCGCCCCCCATCGTGAAGGACGGCCGCACCACGACCGGGTACCCGAGTTCCTCGACTGCGGCGAAACACTCCTCCATGGTGTGGCAGATGCGGCTGCGAGCGGACTCCGCCCCGATGGAGGCGACGATCTCCTTGAAGATCTCCCGGTTCTCCCCCCGCTCGATCGCGTCGATGTCCGCACCGATCAGTTCGACGTCGTACCGCTCGAGGACTCCCGCTTTCGCGAGCGCGATGGCGGTGTTGAGCGCAGTCTGTCCACCCAGGGTGGGCAGCAGCGCATCGGGGCGCTCCTTCGCGATGATCGCCTCGACCACGTCGACCGTGATCGGCTCGACGTAGGTGGCGTCGGCGAACTCGGGGTCGGTCATGATCGTGGCAGGGTTGCTGTTGACGAGCACGACGCGCAGCCCCTCTGCCTTGAGGACGCGGCAGGCCTGCGTGCCCGAGTAGTCGAACTCGCACGCCTGGCCGATCACGATCGGGCCGGACCCGATGACGAGGACGGATCGGATGTCGTTCCTCAGGGGCATGTCAGCGCCCTCCCATCACGTCGCAGAATCGGTCGAACAGGTAGGCGGAGTCGTGGGGGCCCGCGGCGGCCTCGGGGTGGTACTGGACGCTGAAGGCGCGACCGTCCAGCAGTCGCAGCCCCTCGACCACATCGTCGTTGAGGCAGACGTGGGAGACCTCGGCGGGGCCGAACGGCGTCTCGAAGGGCCCGTCGAGGGGCGCCGCGACGGCGAAGCCGTGGTTGTGGGCCGTGACCTCGACCTTTCCCGTCGTCAGATCCTTGACCGGCTGGTTGATCCCCCGATGGCCGAACCGCAGTTTGTAGGTCTCGAGGCCGAGAGCGCGGCCGAGCATCTGGTTCCCGAAACAGATCCCGAACAGCGGCCGCTCGTTCTCGAGCAGTCCGCGCACGACCGACACGGCATGGTCGGCGGTGGCGGGGTCCCCGGGGCCGTTGGACAGGAAGTAGCCGTCCGCACCCGTGGCCAGCAGGTCCGCCAGCGACGTGTCGGCGGGGACGACGTGGACCCGGA
>CAIWTL010000247.1 GCA_903915555.1 uncultured Micrococcales bacterium
AACGTGCTGCTCTACCATCTTCAGCGCCACAGCGATCATCACGCCAACCCCACTCGGCGGTACCAGGCGCTCCGCGACGACGAGTCCGCCCCGGTGCTGCCCACGGGGTATGCGGGGATGATCGTGCTCGCGGTGTTCCCGCCCCTGTGGCGCCGGGTCATGGACCCGCGGGTGTCGCGGCACTACGACGGCGACCTGTCGCGCGCGAACCTCGCACCGGGCCGCAGGTCGGGAGTCCCGGCGGCGAGTTCCGTCTGAACGGAAGGGGTGGCGCCGTGGCGCGGTTCCGCTGTGACAGTTGCGACTACGTGTACGACGAGGCGACGGGGCACCCCCGGGAGGGTTTCGCGCCCGGAACGGTCTGGGTCGACGTTCCTGACGACTGGCCATGCCCCGACTGCGGGGTGCGGGAGAAGATCGACTTCGTCCCGGTCGACGAGCCGCCGGGCGATCAGCCGCCGGCCGCCGACTGAGCTCCGCCAGATCCAGCCCCCGCCCGCGGCGGTCACGTCAGGTCATCGACCCATTGCTGGGGGTGCGCCACGGCCCAGAAGTACGTGTCGGTCGTCGTGGTGACCACCAGGACCTCGGCCGCGATCGTACGGTCAGGCAGCAGGCGGCTGGTCGAGACCCCGACGATGTCCAATCGCTCGAGCGCGATCACGCGCCCCGAGTCGCCGTCGAAGACCAACTGGCTGGGGGAGAGTCGCAGGCTGCCCGGCCCCCGGTCCGGTCCGTGGGCCAGGATGCATCGTTCGTTCCGGCCGCCGGGCAGCACAGGCGTCGGCGGCGGGGCGGCCACGACACGGGTCTGCCTACCGCGCTGCAGCAGCCAGAGGACTCCGCCGACAACGACCGCGAGGATCGCGACGACGAACAGCAGGCGCATCATCGGCTCACGCAGCTGTCACGCCCTGCACCCCCAGCGCCAGCAGCAGCACGGCGAAACTGCCGATACCGATGAGCGCTGGGAGGCTGCGGCCCTGACCGCCCGAGAAGAAGATCTGCATGATCGTCACGCTGCCGAGGTACACGCCGAACACGAGGATGAGCGTCGCCTCAGCTGCCAACCCGAGACCGAGGGCCACCACGAGGACGGCGACGGCACCCCAGGCGAGATTCGCCAGACCCACCTCGATCTGGAAGTTGTTCCGCGTACCGAAATCCCAGCCCATGCGCGCGGCGTCCGACCGGTGGAGCAAGGAGTGGCGGATGAACGACAGGAGCCCGCCGCCGCCGACGGCGAGCAGACAGGCCCAGCGCAGTGAGGGTGGATCGGCGTTGATGGTGGAGAACCCGACGAACACGCCGAGGGCACCGACGGCGAACGTCGCGATCATGACTGCCGCGGCCGGCCTGGTGTCGGCGCTCGTGGGAGACGGGGACGTGTGTGTCACGGAGGTACCTCCTGCGTCGGGTGCGCCCATGGTAGGCGGCGGGCTGTGCTGCTGCCCTGACCTTCGACAGACGCCGTGCCGGGCCGGCGGTCGAGCGGGACGGGACAGCGGGCAACACCGCCCGCACCTTGCAAGACTGCTGAGCAACCGGGTCAACAACGATGAACGATCCGGTGAACAGACGGAGGCAAGCGTGCTCGAGGTCGCTGAGGTCGGTAACTCGATCAGCAAGCAGGAGTTCAAGGAAGCGGTCCCGGGACTGCGCGTCGATCTCATCAACGCCCAGTACGACCTGCGCGACGCGGATTTCCCGGTGGTCATCTGGATCGCGGGCGACGACCGCATCGCGGCCAATGCCGTCGTGAACCGGCTGAACGAGTGGATGGACGCGCGCTACATCAACACCAGGGTCTTCCTGGACCCCACGCAGGAGGAGGAGCAGCGGCCCCAACTGTGGCGACTGTGGCGGTCACTTCCGCCGAAGGGCCGGACGGCCATCTTCGTGGGCGGCCTGATGCGGGCCGCGGCGATGCGAGCGGATGGGGAGATCGGCGAACCCGACTTCAGCAAGTGGCTCAACCACATCGCTTCGATGCAGTCGCAACTGGTCGCCGACGGCGCGCTCGTGCTGAAGTTCTTCCTACACACGCCCGCGAAGAAGCAGCGCAAGAAGTTGCGGAAGGCGGAGAACGATCCCGAGTCCGGCTGGCAGGTTCACTCCCGGGACTGGGAGGCGCTCAAGAAGCAGGGCGAGGTGCTGCCGATCGCCGAGCGGATCCTGCGTGAGACCAGCGGCCCGGGTGCGCCGTGGACGATCGTCGAAGCCACCGACGACCGGTACCGGGATCTGACGGTCGCCCGGACGGTCCTCGTCGCGCTCCAGTCGAGACTGGCGCAGAAGACCGCTGTGTCGAGCCCCTCGGTGGCGGAGTCCGTCTTCGGGGAGATCGATGCCCAGGCGACGGTGCTCAGTGGCGTCGATCTCACCCAGACGCTGGACAAGAAGGCCTACCGGGAGGAGCTGGCCAAGCAGCAGGCGATGCTGCACCGGCTGTCGATCGAGGCGCGCAAGCGAGGGATCGGAACCGTGCTGGCGTTCGAGGGTTGGGACGCGGGGGGCAAGGGCGGCGTGATCCGGCGCATCACCGGTGCGCTCGAGGCGGGCGACTACCGCGTGATACCTGTCGCCGCCCCCACCGAGGAGGAGCGGAAGTTCCACTACCTGTGGCGATTCTGGCGGGACATCCCGCCGGCCGGGCGGTTCGTGATCTTCGATCGCACGTGGTACGGCAGGGTACTCGTCGAACGGATCGAGGGATTCGCGCAGCCCGCGGAGTGGCAGCGTGCCTACGACGAGATCAACGACTTCGAGGCCCAACTGGTGGAGCGGGGCTTCTATGTCGCGAAATTCTGGCTGCACGTGTCCCAGGAGGAGCAGTTGGCGCGCTTCGAGGCCCGTGAGGAGACCCCCTACAAGCAGCACAAGATCACCGAGGAGGACTACCGGAACCGGGAGAAGTGGGATGACTACGTGACGGCGATCGACCAGATGGTGCTGCGCACGACAGCCGACGGCGCGCGCTGGCACGTCATCCCCGCCAATGACAAGTACTTCGCGCGCATCGCCGTGCTGAAGGCCGTCAACAAGGGACTCAAACGCGCACTCAGGGACTCCTGACCGTTCCGCCGAGGAAGCGCACTGCCCGACGGACGAACCACGGCAGGGGGTTCCCCCGCTCGTGGAAACCCACGTGACCGCCCCGCAGGGTGATCTCGCGCCGCACGCCGTGCCGCTCCAGTGCCTCCCAGTCGACCCGCCGCACCGGTGACGGCGGGATCATCGGGTCGTCGAGGG
>CAIWTL010000248.1 GCA_903915555.1 uncultured Micrococcales bacterium
CACTGGCACATCCGCCACACTCGCCAGGGCCTGTCCGCCCTTGGTGTTGGCGGGAGCCGGCGATGTCGATGGCGCGGGATTGGTGTTGCTGCAGGCAGCCAGGACGCCGGCGGCGCCGACCGCGCCCGCAGCGGCGATCACGGTGCGTCGATCGATGCCGCGCCCCGAGGCGCCCGCAGCCGTCGCGATGGTGTCGTCAGTGGTCGTGTCCTCACTCATGGTCGACAGCCTGCCATGCGCGCCACCACCCAGCGACACCACCACACCGGTGGTGACCGCAGATCAGCCCCGTACGGGGCTGATCTGCGTCTGCACGGGTCAGATTCGGCGTTGCGGGGGTGATGTGCGACGGACTCACGCGGTCAGCTCCTCGCCCCCCGCTCCGATCCGACTTCGAAGGCGCCTGTCTGGAGGGGCCTCCTGCCCATGTGGGCGACCATGTGGGGACGAAACATCGCAGGCTCGATCGAGGACCCGCAGGCAGCAGCCCCGCCGCTTCCACTGTCTGCACATGTCCCACTGCCTGCACATGCGCCGTGGAACCGGAAATCTGACGCGTCCACACCCATATCCCACACGTGCGGGGCGGATCTGCGGTCGGCACCCCTACGCGACGGTGCGGGACTCGCCGATCAACTCCCTGAGGAACCGCCCCGTGTGTGAGTCGGACACCTCGGCGACGGCCTCCGGTGTGCCCTCCGCGACGACGGTCCCACCGCCGGATCCGCCCTCAGGACCCATGTCGATGATCCAGTCGGCGGTCTTGATGACGTCGAGGTTGTGCTCGATGACGACCACGGAATTGCCCTTGTCCACCAGCGACTGGAGCACACCCAGCAACTTGCGGATGTCCTCGAAATGCAGTCCCGTCGTCGGCTCGTCCAACAGGTAGATGGTGCGTCCCGTGGAGCGCTTCTGCAGCTCCGACGCGAGTTTCACGCGTTGGGCCTCTCCCCCGGACAGGGTCGTCGCGGGTTGCCCCATCCGGACGTAGCCGAGACCGACTTCGACGAGGGTCCTCAGGTGCCGCGCGATGGCGGGTACGGGTTCGAAGAACTCCAGGGCCTCCTCGATGGGCATGTTGAGGACATCACTGATCGTCTTTCCCTTGTAGTGCACCTCGAGGGTCTCCCGGTTGTATCGGGCGCCGTGGCACACCTCGCAGGGGACGTACACGTCCGGCAGGAAGTTCATCTCGATCTTGATCGTGCCGTCGCCGGAGCAGGCCTCGCACCGGCCGCCCTTGACGTTGAACGAGAAGCGGCCCGGCAGATAGCCGCGGACCTTCGCCTCCTGGGTCTCGGCGAAGAGGCGACGGATGTGGTCGAAGACCCCGGTGTACGTGGCCGGGTTGGACCGGGGCGTGCGGCCGATCGGGCTCTGGTCGACGTGGACGACCTTGTCGATGTGCTCCAGCCCCAGGACGCGCTTGTGCTTGCCCGGCACCACGCGCGCACCGTTCATCTCACGCGCCAACACGGAGAACAGGACGTCGTTGACGAGGCTCGACTTGCCGCTGCCGCTGACGCCCGTGACGGCCACGAGGCATCCGAGGGGGACATCGACGCTCACATTGCGGAGGTTGTGTTCGCGGGCGCCCTCGACCCGCAGCCGGCGGCCCGGGTCCGGGGGGCGCCGCACGGGAGGCACGTCGATGGTCCGCCGGCCGGACAGGTAGTCGCCGGTGATCGACTTCTTGTTGCGCAGCAGTGTCTTGACGGGCCCGCTGACCACGACCTCGCCGCCGTGTTCGCCCGCACCGGGGCCGATGTCGACGACCCAGTCCGCCGTCCGGATGGTGTCCTCGTCGTGCTCCACGACGATCAGCGTGTTGCCGAGGTCCCGGAGACGGACCAGGGTCTCGATGAGCCGGCGGTTGTCGCGCTGGTGGAGCCCGATGCTCGGTTCGTCGAGCACGTACAACACCCCGACCAGCCCGGAGCCGATCTGGGTGGCCAGCCGGATGCGCTGCGCCTCACCCCCCGCGAGGGTCCCTGCCGCCCGGTCGAGCGTCAGGTAGTGCAGGCCCACGTCCACGAGGAACGCGAGTCGTTCGTTGACCTCCTTGAGCACGCGCTCGGCGATCGCGCGATCGCGCTCGTCGAGGTGGAGACCCGCAAGGACCTCGGCGCATTCGCCGATGGGCAGCGCCGCCAGATCGGCGATGCTCCGACCGTCGATGGTGACGGCCAGCGGCAGCGGCTTGAGCCGGCGCCCCTGACAGGTGGAGCACGGCACCGGGCGCAGGAAGCCCTCGAAGCGGTCCCGCGCCGAGTCGGTCTCGGCCTCCATGTAGCGCCGCATCACGAAGGGCAGGACACCCTCGAACTTCGCGTTGTACTGCCGGGCACGTCCGTATCGGTTCTTGTAACGCACCTGCACGGACTTGGTGTGACCCTTGAGGATCGTCCTCCGCACCGGCGCCGGCAGATCCCGGAACGGCGTGTCCATGTCGCCACCGATCTCGGCGGTCAACGCGCGCAACAGGCGCTGGAAGTACTCGGACATGTGGCCACTGGTCCACACCGAGATCGCGCCCTCGGAAAGACTCAGCGAGTCGTCGGGAATGACCAGTTCGGGATCGACCTCCATCCGAGTGCCCAACCCCGAGCACTCCGGGCAGGCGCCGAACGGCGAGTTGAAGGAGAAAGAACGTGGCTCGAGTTCCTCGAAGGACAGTCCGTCGCGGGGGCACGCGAGGTGTTCGCTGAACGTCTGCTCCCGATCCGAGTCCCCCTCGGGACGGTCCACGAAGTCCAGCGTCACGGTGCCGCCCGACAGACCCAGCGACGTCTCGATGGAGTCCGTGATGCGCTGGCGCGCCGAGTCCTTGACGACAAGTCGGTCGACGATGACGTCGATGGAGTGCTTCTCCTGCTTCTTCAGGACCGGCGGGTCCGTGAGGGGATGGAGTTCACCGTCGACCCGCACGCGGGCGTACCCCTGCGCTTGCAACTGACGGAACAGGTCGACGAACTCCCCCTTGCGCTCCCGCACCAGGGGGGAGAGCACCTGGAACCGGGTGCCCTCCGGCAGTTCGAGGATGCGGTCCACGATCTGCTGCGGCGTCTGCCGGCTGATCGGGTCCCCGCAGATCGGACAGTGCGGCTTGCCGATGCGCGCGTAGAGCAGACGCAGGTAGTCGTAGACCTCGGTGATGGTCCCCACCGTGGATCGGGGATTGCGATTGGTCGACTTCTGGTCGATCGACACCGCAGGACTGAGTCCCTCGATGAAATCGACGTCCGGTTTGTCCATCTGGCCGAGGAACTGCCGCGCATACGCCGACAGCGACTCCACGTACCGGCGCTGACCCTCGGCGAAGATCGTATCGAAGGCGAGCGAGGACTTGCCGGATCCCGACAGACCCGTGAACACGATCAGGGCATCGCGAGGCAGATCGAGGGAGACGTCCTTGAGATTATGTTCCCGGGCGCCCCGGACGATCAGACGTTCTGCCACGAGGTTCAGCGTAACCGCCACCTCCGACACACACGATCCTGCAGCGAACGCCTTCACCGAAGGCTGAACGCGCAACGCCGGGGCCGATGGAGCAGTCTCAGTTTGCAGGGCCTGTGGTCGGGCCGCCCAGTCACGGAGGTAGGCAATGGGACTCTTCACTGTCCGCACGATCGTGCCGGTCGCTGTGACAGCGGCGATCCTCGCGACCGCCCCGGCAGGCGCGGCCACCGCCGGGCGCCCGGGGCTTCCGAAGCCTCCCGACGGAGCGGTCCAACTGACCCATCACAGCCGTTCGGGAGTGGTCTCTGCGAGCTACCGCATCAAGGGGACCACCCCCAGGGCCGTCGCGCGGCACTATCGCAAGGCCTTCAAGGCCCACGGGTTCTCGATCCGGTACACCCAGAACGGGCGCGGGTACAGCAACCTCTACATGAAGCGCCCCGGAACCGGAGTCACGTCGTTCGTCGGAGCGGGTAGCGGCCGCGACGGCAAGGTCTTCTTCGAGGTGTGCAAGGGCACCAACCACCTCCAGGTGGATATCTGCGGGTGAGCGTCGCACCTGTTGTGTTGACGGCCGATCACCGGGCATGGTGGCCGCTGTGTCTTCCTATTCAGGCCACGTGGTTCCGGGCGGTCCCGCGGGAGTCCACGAACTCCCCCGGTTGACGATCTCGAAGATGTCCGTCGGACCCATGGACAACAACGCCTACCTCCTGCGCGACAGCGACACCGGCGAGCAACTGCTCATCGACGCCGCCGCCGAGCCACGGCGCCTGCTGGATCTCATCGGTGAGGACGGGATCACAGCCGTCGTGACCACCCACCGCCACGCCGACCACTACCAGGCATTGGCGGATGTCGTGGCGGCCACGGGGTGCCGCACCATCGCCGGTGTCGGTGATGTCGACGGCATCCCGGTGCCCACCACCGACCCAGTGCGCGACGGTGACGAAGTCCGGATCGGCGGGGCCACTCTGCGGGTGATCGAACTCGTGGGGCACACCCCGGGCGCGATCGCCCTGCACTACGACGACCCCTTCGGCTACGGGCACCTGTTCACGGGGGATTGCCTCTTCCCGGGAGGCGTCGGCAAGACCTGGAGCCCTGAGGACTTCCAGTCGCTCATCTCGGACGTGGAGAGCAAGGTGTTCGCCCGGTACGCCGACGAGACGTGGGTCTACCCCGGCCATGGCGACGACACGACCCTCGGGTCGGAGCGCCCGCAGCTGCCCGAATGGCGCGCCCGCGGCTGGTGAGTGTCCCGATGCCGGCGCCGTCGCATGGCACAAACCGGGGCTGACGAGCACAATGGACCGGTGACCGCCTGGGGCTCCTTCTCGTATGCGTTCGGGCCCCTGTTCGCGTTGTCCGCCCTGCTTCTCGTCGTCTGGCTCCTGAGGCGCAACTTCCGCGCCAACCGATCCAACCTCGCCGACGACGACGTCCTCGCCCCCGTGCTCGGTCCGCACACGTGGGGGCAGTGCAACCAGTTGGCGCAGGACCTTCAGCGCGCCGGGATCCGGCACCGCGTGGTGGACATGGCCACCAGCTACCAGGTGCAGGTACCGGCCGACGACCTCGCCGCCGCACGCGCTGTCATGCGCTCCCGCCCGTGACCCGTCCCTGACGGCCGCAGAGGCCGCTCCGACGCCGGTGCTCCCGCCACATCGCGTCACCCGACACGGTCCGGCGGGTACGCTTGCTCGGTGAACGTCCCCGACTGGTTGTGGATCGCCACCATCGGGGGACTCCTGGCAGTCATCGTGCTCGACCTGGTGCTGGTGGACAGCAGACCCGGCGACTTCGGTCCGCCGCAGGCGCTGCGGTGGGTCGCGTTCTACGTGGCGCTGGCGATTGCTTTCGGCGGCTTCCTGTATGTGACGTTCGGAGGGCAGGCGGCCGGCGAGTTCTTCGCCGGGTACATCACCGAGTACTCGCTGAGCGTCGACAACCTCTTCGTGTTCATCGTGATCATGTCGTCGTTCGCCGTCCCCCACATCTACCAGCACAAGGTGCTGCTGGTCGGCGTCCTCATCGCACTTGTCCTGCGGGGCATCCTGATCGTCGTCGGAGCCGCGGCGCTGCAACGCTTCTCGGGCCTGTTCTACCTCTTCGGGGCACTGCTGCTCTTCACCGCGTTCAAGTTGTTCCGTGGCGACAATGACGACGGCAGCGAGCCCGGCGACAACATCATCGTGCGGACGGTGGAGCGCTTCTTCCCCACCACGCGCGAGTACCACGGGTCGAAGTTGACCGTGAGGATCGACGGCCGCCGCCTGCTGACGCCGATGCTGCTGGTGATGGTCGCGATCGGGACCACGGACGTCCTTTTCGCCCTCGACTCGATCCCCGCGATCTTCGGGCTGACGCAGGAGCCCTACATCGTCTTCACTGCGAACGCCTTCGCGCTCATGGGACTGCGACAGCTGTACTTCCTCGTGAGCGGGCTGCTGGAGAGGCTGGTCTTCCTGTCCTACGGCCTGGCGGTGATCCTGGCATTCATCGGAGTGAAGCTGATCCTCCATGCACTGCACGAGACGACCAGCCTGCCCGTGCCGGAGATCTCCATCGCCGTCTCCCTCGGGGTCATCGTCAGCGTGCTCGCGGTCACGACGGTCGCATCCCTGGTCTACGTGCGCGCCCACCCGGGAGTCATCGCGACCGGACCCGCTGCCACCCATACATCCGCGCTGCGGCACGAGTCCGATGAACTCGAACGTCTGGGACAGGAGGGCCCTCCCCCGACCCCGGTCGCGGATGAGAGCGGACAGCCGGAGGAACGCTGACCGGTCGGCGTGTCCTCGGGATGCATCCCGGCGGCTGATGCTGGTTGCCTGGTGTCACCGATTCAAGGAGGAAGCATGGCCACCGTCGCACGCGTCACCGAGATCAGCGCGACCAGCAAGGAGTCTTTCGAGGAAGCGATGAAGATCGGGGTAGCCCGTGCGGCGTCCACGCTTCGCAACGTCACGAGCGCCTGGGTCAAGGAGCAGAGTGTCGTGGTGGAGGACGGTCAGGTGACCGGATACCAGGTCAACATGCTCGTCACCTTCGTCCTCGACGACTGATCCGATCGGACGGACAACTCCCGACCACAGGTCTGCCCCTGGAGTGCGGATCAGCCCCGCCACGGACCATTTCTGCCCCGCCAGGGGCAGATCTGCGGTCTTTCGTGAACGGGTGAGGGCTCCGGGGGCTAGATTCCGTCAACGTGAGCAGGCGTGCGGTCGGCATCGGCGGGACTGTCCTCGCCGTGGTCGTGGTGGCGGCGCTGGTGATCACCGTGCTCGTCCAACGGGCACGTGCCGCCGAGATCCGCCAGGCCGCGCTGGTGGCATCCGCCGACGCCGTGACGGCCACTGACACGACTGACGTCCTGGACATCCTCGGCACGGTTCGCACCGTGGGGTTCGAGTCCCTCGACGCCGTGCGGACCGCCCGCATGCGCGTCATGGACGACATCCGTGCCGCCGAGGCGGCGGAGAAGGAGCGCATCGCTCGACAGGAGGCCCGGGCGGCTGCCGCGGCCGAGTCCTCGTCGTCCTCGACCACAGGGACCGGCGGCGGGGGATCGGCCGCGGAGCCGCGGCCGTCCGGTGGTCTCGTGATCGGCGACTCCGTTTCGCTCGGCGCCGAGTCCTGCCTGTCCGGGCGGGGGTACCGCGTGGACTCCGAGGTGGGTCGGCAGTTCAGCACGGGGTTGGACCTCCTGCGGGTGCATGCGGCCGACGGACTCCCCCGCACCCTCGTCATCCATCTGGGCACCAACGGTCCGTTCGACAGCAGCGGCTTCGCCTCGGCCATGCAGCTGGCCGACGACGTGGAGCGGGTCGTGTGGGTGACGATCGCGCTCCCGCCCGCCTCCCGATACTCTTTCGTCGACTCCCTGAACGACATGATCCGCAGCCAGGCCGCCGGCTACGACAACGTCCGAGTGGCCGACTTCGCGTCGGCCGCTGCACGACATCCGGAGTGGCTGGCGGGCGACGGCATCCACATCGCCGGCGCCGGATGCGACGGGTTCACCCAAGTCGTCGACGAGGCTGTCACGCGGCCCTGAACTCCCCGCGCGGACCCGTGAGACGGAGTCACGCGGTGGCGTCGCGCATGCCTCGCAACTCCCGCTTGAGGCCGTGGATCTCGTCGCGGTACCGCGCCGCCACCTCGAACTGCAGATCGGTGGCTGCCGTGTGCATCTGCTCGGTCAACTGGTCGATGAGATCCACCAGTTCGGACTCGGCCAGCGACCGGGGCTCGCGCTCCTCGCTGGGGACGGCGGCAGCGATACGGCCCCGCTTCCCCCTGCTCTGATTGCGTGCACTCCCCAGCAACGACTCCGTGTCCTCGTCCTCGCGCGCCAACAGGTCGGTGATGTCGGCGATCTTCTTGCGCAGCGGCGTGGGATCGATGCCGTGCTCCAGGTTGTAGGCGGTCTGTTTCGCGCGGCGGCGGTTCGTCTCGTCGATGGCGACCCGCATGGACTCGGTGATGTCGTCGGCGTACATGTGGACCTGCCCGGAGACGTTCCGAGCCGCACGCCCGATCGTCTGGATGAGGCTCCGCTCGCTGCGCAGGAATCCCTCCTTGTCGGCGTCGAGGATCGAGACGAGGGACACCTCGGGGAGGTCCAGACCCTCCCGCAACAGGTTGATGCCGACGAGGACGTCGTACTCGCCCATGCGCAGTTCCCGCAGCAGTTCGATACGGCGGATGGTGTCCACCTCCGCGTGCAGGTAGCGCACCCTGATGCCCTGCTCGAGCAGGTAGTCGGTGAGATCCTCCGCCATGCGTTTCGTCAGCGTGGTGACCAGGACCCGCTCGTTGCGGTCCGCACGGGTGCGGATCTCGGCGATCAGGTCGTCGATCTGGCCCTTGGTCGGCTTGAGGATGATCTCGGGGTCCAGCAGGCCCGTGGGCCGGATGACCTGCTCGACGACGTCGCCGCCGACCCGCTGCAACTCGTAGGGGCCCGGCGTCGCGGACAGGTAGACGGTCTGGCCGATCCGGTCGACGAACTCCTCCCACCGCAGCGGCCGGTTGTCCATCGCCGACGGCAGCCGGAAGCCGTGGTCGACCAGGGTGCGCTTGCGTGACATGTCCCCCTCGTACATCCCCCCGATCTGCGGCACCGTGACGTGCGATTCATCGATGACCAGCAGGAAGTCCTCGGGGAAGTAGTCGAGCAGGCAGTTCGGAGCCGAGCCCGGACCGCGCCCGTCGATGTGACGCGAGTAGTTCTCGATACCGGCGCAGGAGCCGACCTGCCGCATCATCTCGATGTCGTACTCGGTGCGCATCCGTAGCCGCTGCGCTTCGAGCAACTTGTTCTGACGCTCCAGTTCGGCGAGCCGGTCGGCAAGTTCGACCTCGATCCCGGCGAGCGCGCGCTCCATCCTCTCCGGTCCGGCCACGTAGTGGGTGGCCGGGAAGACGTACAACTCCTCATCCTCGGTGAGGACCTCACCAGTGACCGGGTGCAGTGTCATGAGGCGGTCGATCTCGTCCCCGAACATCTCGACCCGAACGGGATGCTCCTCGTAGACCGGGAAGATCTCGACGGTGTCGCCCCGCACCCGGAAGGTCCCCCGCTGGAACGCCACATCGTTGCGTGCGTACTGCATCTCGACGAGCTTGCGCAGCATCGAGTCGCGGTCCCAGGTGGCTCCGACGCGCAACTGGACCATCCGGTCGACGTACTCCTGCGGGGTGCCCAGGCCATAGATCGCCGACACGGAGGCCACCACGAGGACGTCCCGGCGCGTCAGCAGGGAATTCGTCGCCGAGTGGCGCAGGCGCTCGACCTCCTCGTTGATGGAGGAGTCCTTCTCGATATAGGTGTCCGACTGCGGGATGTAGGCCTCGGGCTGGTAGTAGTCGTAGTAGGACACGAAGTATTCGACGGCGTTATCGGGCAACAACTCGCGGAACTCGTTGGCCAACTGGGCCGCCAGGGTCTTGTTGGGGGCCAGCACGAGGGTGGGCCGCTGCAGTTTCTCCACCAGCCATGCCGTCGTCGCGGACTTACCCGTACCGGTGGCACCGAGCAGTACCGCGTCGCGGTCACCCGCCTCGATCCGACGCGAGAGCTCCTCGATCGCCGCCGGCTGGTCGCCGGCCGGTGCGAAGTCGGACACGACGCGGAAGGGGGCGACCTTCCGCTGGAGGTCGGTGATCGGACGGGCCATGACGACACGCTACGTCCCCGCGACGCCACGGTCACATCGCGCGAGCCCAACACGCAGGCACGCAGGGCATCCGAAGCAGTCTTCCCGTACGTTGGAGTTCACCGTCTGTTCATGTGAGGACATCTATGGCGACCGTCGACAGCGCCCGGATCCGCGCTGTCGTCCCCATCCTGAGATGGCTCCCCCACTATCGGCCGGCCGACCTGCGCCTGGATCTCGTGGCGGGCCTGGCGGTGGCCTCGGTGGCGATCCCGACGGCGTTGGGGTACGCGACGGTCGCCGGCGTTCCCGTCCAGGTCGGTCTCTACGCCCTGCCCGCCGCCCTGATCGTCTACGCGATCTTCGCCTCGTCACGCCAGGTCTCGATGGGTCCGACGTCGACGGTCGCGATCATGTCGGGCGCCGTGGTGTTCGCCATCACCGGAGGCACCGCCGATGTGGCGCGAACGGTCGCGCTGACCAGTGCGGTGGCGGTCGCCTCCGGCCTGTTCCTCGTACTCGCGGGCACCATCCGGACCGGGTGGCTGACCGACCTGATCTCCCGCCCCGTGATCAGCGGCTTCACGATCGGGCTGTCCATCCTCGTCATCACCAACGAACTCCCGCATCTGATCGGAGTCACCGCGAACACCAGCGGCTTCCTGACCCGCCTGTGGAGCACCCTGTCGCAGGTGCCGGAGGCGAACGGCGAGACGGTCGTGATCGGGGTCCTGGCCCTCGCCGTGGTGTTCGGGGGACCGCGGATCTCCGCACGTTTCCCGTGGTCGTTGGCGCTCATGCTGGTCGGCATCGTCGGCGCGGCGTGGCTGCATCCCCAGAACAGCAACATCGAGGTGCTGGGCGCGATCCCGCAGGGTCTGCCGCAGCCGTCGGTCCCCGCGATCTCGCTCGAAGACCTCCCCCGAGTCCTCCTGGGCGGCGCCTCGGTCGCCATCGCAGGGATGGGTGAAGGTCTGGCGGCCGCCCGCATCTTCGCCACCCGGGGCAACTATCGGATCGACACCGACCAGGAGCTGCTCGGCACGGGGCTCGCCAACGTCGCCTCCGGTTTCAGTGGGGGCATGTCCGTCACGGGCAGCCTCAGCCGCACCGCCACCGCCGCCCTCAGCGGGGGGCGCACCCAACTCACCGGCGTGTTCGCCGCGGTCGTGGTGCTCCTGGTGCTGCTGTGGTTCACGGGGCTGCTGAGCAACGTCCCCCGTGTCATCCTGTCCGCGATCGTCATCGTCAGCGTGTGGCCCCTGCTGGACTGGAAGGGGCTCGACCGTTACCGCCGGGTGCGGAAGAACGACTACATCTCGGCTCTCACCGCCCTCTTCGGTGTGATCCTCCTCGGCCCGCTGTATGGCCTCATCGCCGCGATCCTCATCTCGGTGCTCGGCATCACACTGCGCTCCAGCCAGGCGACCATCGACATCCTCGGGAAGATCAAGGGGGAGAAGGCCGGTTGGGGGGCCGTCAACGAGCACCCCGAGCGCGAGACCCGCGAGGGGGTTCTGATCCTGCGCATCAACGCGCCCCTCTTCTGGGCCAACTCCACCCGGGTGACCGACCGGGTCCTGCGGCTCGTGGACAAGAACCCGGACACGAGGTCGGTCGTCCTCGACATGAGTGCCACGAGCCAGATGGACACGACGGCTCTGGACTCCCTGTCGACGCTGCTGGCCCGACTGCGCGACGAGGGGGTCGACCTCTACATCGCGAGGCTCCACTACTCGGCCAGAAAGGTCCTGGCGAGTTCCGGATTCACCGACGAACTGGGTGAGGAGCACATGTACCACAGCATCTCCGCGAGTGTGAAGGCCGCCCAGAAGTCGCCGGGCTACGCCTCCGAATCACCCGAAGACCACGAAGCGGCACGCGACGGCTGACGGGAGCCGCCCGGGGCGCGGTGTTGCCGCGGGCCGACTCAGTCGATGAGACCCAGTTCGGCGAGGAACTGCCACGACGCCGCCAGGGCGGCCTTGCGGGGGAACGGATGATCGAGGTTGGGTGACACCGCCTGCATCCGGGCCGGGAACGGCGAGTAGGCGATGTCCCAGTGATGGCCGTGGAGCATGGCCAGATGGGTGGCGATGGGGATGTCCATCGTCGCCTGCTTCTGGGTCAGTTGCATGTCGTTGTTGGCGTCGAACTGCGACATCTTCACGGTGTCGGCGAACTGGAAGCTGGGAGCCTCCAGAGGGGTGGTCGATCCGGTGA